>CAYRVM010000200.1:0-3296 GCA_964427575.1 uncultured Oscillospiraceae bacterium
TTCCTTTTAGAAATTAATAACCTTGCTCCTGATTCCAACATTTAGAACTAATCCTAGAGCAATCATATTTGTCAAAACTGAACTACCACCATAACTTATAAAAGGCATTGTAATACCAGTAACTGGCATCAACCCCATTGTCATGGCAATATTTTCGAAAATTTGGAAACCAAACATTGCTAGTATTCCAATAACAATTAACGATCCATACATATCTTTCGCGTTGTCAGCGATCTTAATAATTCTATAAAGGAAAAAAGTATAAAGCCCAACTATCAAAGCTCCTCCAATAAATCCAAGTTCCTCAACAATAACTGAGAAAATAAAATCGGATTCTTGAACGGGAAGAAATTTCAGTGCCTTTTGAGTTCCTTGAAAAAGTCCTTTACCAAAAAATCCACCAGAGCCGATTGCGATTTTCGAATTCCAAACTTGATAGTTTCCAGGAAGCGATAGGTTATTTGGGTTTAAAAAGGCATCAATTCGTATTTTTTGGTGATCCGCCATTAATCTGTAAACGAAAGGCATGCTTATTAATCCAAGACCAACCACCTGCCCAAAAAGTTTATACTTAGTTCCAGCACAGAAGAGCATTACTATAGCAATAACAAATACTACGATTGCATTACCTAAATCGGGTTCGATAAGTATTAAAAAAACGAAAGGTATAAAATAGGCAAAGCAAAGTAGCAATCCTCTTAATGTATCTAGATTTTTTCGATGATTAGTAAGAAAGTTAGCAAAGCAAAGTATAAAAGTTATTTTGACTAACTCAGAAGGTTGAAAATCAAGGGGACCAAGGCTAATCCAACCATGAGCACCGAATTGCACCTTCGAAAGACCTGGAACATAAACAAGCAAAAGAAAAACTAATGAGCCAATATATAAAATTCTTTCCAAGCTTTCAAATGTTTTATAATCAAAAAATAGAATAACTGTAATTGCAATTGATCCTAAAGCATATGCAACAAGTTGAACCTTTATTTCCCTGGTAATATGAAAGTAAGTATCATACGATGTACTACCAATCATAATCACACTTATTGTTGCGAAGATCAGGGGCAATATTAATAGGCTAAAATCTATATTTTTCAATAAGTCTCTGAAATAGTTCATAGTGTTTGAAACCTCTTTTTTCTTGACAATACCATAGCAATTATTATAATATACTTTGTATAGTTCTATCAATATTTAATTATGAGAATCATAATATATTTCTTAGGATTAACAAGCAATTTTAATAATATTTTTAACATTTTGAGAATAGTAAAATAGAGAATAGCGGGAGGTGCATTCACATTAACTTAGTATTATACTTAATATTAACTGCAATTCTTGCTTTGTTTATTGGTTTAGTAGCCGGATATATAATTAGAAAAAACTTAGGCGAAAAGGCAATTGGAAGTGCAGAGCAAAAGGCAAAAAATATTCTGCTTGATGCAGAAAATAGAGCTGAAACTTTGAAAAAGGAAATTGCTATAAATGCAAAAGAAGAAGCTCACAGAATGAGAACAGAAATTGAGCGAGAAATTAGAGACAGAAGAGCAGAAATCCAAAAAAATGAAAACAGATTAATACAAAAAGAAGAAATAATTGACAAGAAAACTGAGAACCTAGAGAAAAAAGAAGAAATGATTTCTAACAAAGAGTTAGCGATAGCTTCAAAGGAGCAAGAGCTAAGCGGTTTCATCCAAAAACAAATACAGGAACTTGAACGTATTTCTGGATATTCGATTGAAGAAGCAAAAGCTTTATTGCTTTCAAATATAGAAAAAGAAATTAGACAAGAAGCTGCTGTAATGATTAAGGATATGGAACTTAAGGCTAAAGAAGAAGGCGACAAAAAAGCAAAAGAAATTATCACGGGAGCTATACAAAGATGCGCAGCAGACCATATCGCTGAAAGTACAGTTTCTGTTGTAGCTCTTCCAAACGACGAAATGAAGGGTAGAATCATTGGTAGAGAAGGTAGAAATATCAGAGCCATTGAAACTATGACCGGAATTGATTTAATTATTGATGATACTCCAGAAGCAGTTATTCTTTCAGGATTTGATCCTGTGAGAAGAGAAATTGCTAGAATCACGCTTGAAAAACTTATTGTTGATGGAAGAATTCATCCTGCGCGTATCGAAGAGATGGTAGAAAAGGCTGAAAAAGAAGTCAATAATACAATAAAAGAAGCTGGAGAACAGGCAACATTTGAAGTAGGAATATACAACCTACATCCAGAGCTAGTGAGACTTCTAGGAAGATTGAAATACAGAACAAGTTACGGCCAGAATGTATTAAAGCATTCAATAGAAGTAGCTCATTTGGCAGGTTTAATGGCATCGGAACTTGGTCTCGATGTTAAAATAGCAAAGAGAGCAGGCCTACTTCATGATATTGGTAAAGCTATTGACCACGAGGTTGAAGGAACACATGTCGAAATCGGTATTGATCTTCTAAGAAAATACAAGGAATCAGAAGTCATTATTGATGGCATGGCAGCTCATCACGGAGATTGCGAACCTAAGAGCTTGGAAGCTGTCTTAATAGCTGCCGCTGATGCTCTTTCTGCTGCAAGACCAGGAGCTAGAAGAGAAACCTTGGAAACCTATATTAAGAGATTGCAAAAGCTTGAAGAAATTGCAAACACAACTCCAGGAGTTGAAAAATCATTTGCTATTCAAGCGGGCAGAGAAATTAGAATTATTGCAAGGCCTGAAGAAATGTCAGATGCTGATATTGTCTTCCTTGCTAGAGATATCAGTAAGCGAATAGAAAGCGAGCTAGATTATCCTGGCCAAATAAAGGTCAACGTCATACGAGAAACAAGAGCAATAGAATACGCAAAATAAGAAAAGAGGCTATTGCCTCTTTTCTTTCTATTAAAAATGAAAGGGCATAAAATGCTGGTATATCTTGATAACAGTTCAACCACGAAACCATATGATCAAGTAATTGCGAAGATGGTAACTGGGCTAGAAACATATGGAAACCCATCTTCAATGCATAGAATGGGGTTAGAGGCTGAGAAGCTTTTAAAAGATGCAAGGACAGAAATAGCAGCATCTCTTAAAAGCAATGAGACAGAGATTATATTTACAGGAAGTGGAACAGAATCAGACAGTTTAGCGATTCTAGGTTCTTATAATGCATTAAAAAGAAGAGGGAATAAGATAATAACGAGTAAAATTGAGCATAAAGCTGTTTTAGAGAACTGTGCATACCTAGAAAGAATGGGAATGAAAGTAGTTTATTTAGACGTTGATTCAAATGGAAAAGTCAATTTAGAACAGTTGGAAAGTGAA
>CAYRVM010000201.1:0-361 GCA_964427575.1 uncultured Oscillospiraceae bacterium
CTCTATTTATAAGGTCCCCAATGTAATTTCTAGAGTTTCAGATCCAAGAACCAAGGATTTCTATCAGAGCGAATTTGGATTTGTATGTTATTGCCCAACTGAGGCAAATAGTGAAAACTACTTGAATTTGTTGAAGGGGGGATTATAGGATGTATATAATAATTGTTGGCGCTGGTAAATTAGGATACTACTTAACGAAAGATCTTCTTAAAAAGAACTTTGAAGTGACTCTTATGGACTGGAATCGATCTAAGGTTGCAGAACTGGATCCCGAGTTTGGAGAAAATATAATTTATGGTAATGGCTCTTCCCTTAATGGGCTTGAAAAAGCAGGTTGTTGCAGAGCAGACGTAATAGTTGC
>CAYRVM010000201.1:371-3285 GCA_964427575.1 uncultured Oscillospiraceae bacterium
GGACATGATGAAGATAATTTAGTTATATGCCAAATGGCAAAGAGATATTTTAAGGTTAAGAAGGCAATTGCAAGAATCAATAATCCAAAAAACGAATCTGTTTTCAAAAAGTTGGGTGTTGGGACAACCGTTAGCAGCACGAAATCTGTGGCTGAAGCGATTGAACATTATATGGCAAGCAATGAGATCATGAGTTTGCTGGAATAAGGGGAGTATTATGAAGAATAAGAAAATTCTAATACCATCCGATGGCACTCAGAGGACGGAAAAAGTTATTGATTTCATTTGTTCAATTGGAAATATATTGACGCTTAATATCGTTGTTGTTTATATTGTTGAAGTTCCAAGAGACTTGCCTCTTCACAATTCAATGCCAGAGCAAGATGCGATGGCAGCTTTAGCGATGTCACGAGCTGAAGAAATCGCGTTGAAATATAAAGTTCCAATTCATACTACAAAGATATTCGCAAGAAATACCGATGACTGCATAGTTGCAACCGCCCAGGAAATGAAGTGCGACATCGTCGCCCTCGCCCATGAGAATCCTAAGTATAAATTCATTAATAGCCCTTCTATGAATATATATCAAAGAGCCAAATGCAACGTCTGGCTCTTCAATAATAAGTAACTTATTCTTAATTAGTAAAATCCCACGGCACTTAGTGCCACGGGATTTTCTTTTTGATCTTTTTATTTATTATAATTGTTTATTTGAAAGCATCATAAGTTCTCTTAACAAGTACTATCGCCTGCTCTCTAGGTGTGTTCATCAAAGGTGATATTGTTGTTGGAGTAGTTCCTAACATTATGCTATTCTGGTTGCAAAACTTAACTGCATTCATGGCCCAATCTGCGATTGCATTTTTGTCTGTGAATGGGAATGCTGGTTCGCCACTTAAAGTAGGTGACTTAGCAGCAGCCTGCAAAGCTCGATAGATCATTACGCACATTTCCTGTCTAGTTATATTGTTACCTGGAGCAAACTGATTCGCGCTGACTCCATTTACTATCCCTAAACCATATGCTTTGAGTACTTCTTCATTTGAAGTATCTACAAAAGGATTAGCTCCAGTTGCAGCAGCGGCTCCGGTAAGTTTTTCATAAAGTTTGACCGAAATGGTGCAGAATTCTTCTCTTGTTATTTTATTTTGGAACCCATACAAAACTCCTGGATAAGTCAGTCCCCAAGCGAAGGCTTGTGAAATTTCTGACTCTGCCCAAGCGGATTGAGTTCCATCGTATACCGGTGCCATACCAGGATCTACGCCAGCGAAGGCAACTGTTGCTTCATTGGAAGAGGGAGATTCAAAGCCATCGTTTAATGCCTTGACTCTATAAGTCGCACTGACAACTGAGCTATCGATAGCTACATCTGTATAAGTAAGGTCCGCTGCAGTTGTTCCAATGAGTCCAAAGCTACCTGTTGTCTTTCTTTCAACTAGGTATCCTGTTATTGTTCCAGAAGGTTTAGTCCAACTTAATACAGCTTTCTTTGTTGCCCCTGCTAATTCAGAAGCAGTCAAAGCGGTAGGTGCATCAGGTGTCAATGTTGCAGGATCTACAGCCGGTGGGTCAAATATCGCTGATACTTCATCTGTATATCCCGAATCAACTATTGAACCAGATGCCTTAACCCTATAAGTGTACTCTGTGTCTGGATCTATGGTAGTATCTTCAAACTCTGATACATCCGTTGCTGTTGTACCTATCTGAGCATAAGCGCCCGCTCCGGCCTTTCTTTCAATCTTATAACCAGTTTCATTATTTGCATTGTCAACCCAACTTAGAATTATTGAAGGTGTTGCGTCTGTCCCTGGAGAATAATTTAAGTTTGTTGGGCTAGCGGGTGCAAAATCAAATAGTGGGATTGATGGAATTAATGGTATATATAGAGAAAATCCTGGATCTTTAGTAATAGAGAATTTAGTTGTTCTTGCCCAGGCAGTAGATGCATAGTATGAGGATTGTGACCACTTAACCATTACCCTAACTTGGCTGCTAGTTATATTTGGCATTTTCCAAGTATAATTATTGTTTAGCGAATTGGCTAAGTTTTTTACAATTGATGTATATGTTGCTCCATTATCTGTTGAATAGAGAACTTCATTAATACCTGCATTAATCTTTGAAGTCCAGGAAAGAGCAAGATTCGCATTTCCCGTCTGACTTGCGCCAACAGCGCTAATTTTAATTTCTTGAAGTGTTTGCGCAGTTGTCCAACCTTTGAATTTTTGCGCAATTTCCGTATAGCCAGTTACTGGGATAGAATTTGCTTTAAAATAATGGTCCACCTTTTGATATACAGAGCCTGTTCGTGTATGTCTAAACACTAATTGCTTCTCTGCTCCAGTAGCTGTATAGTTATTTACGTATCCAACAATTCCATTAATAATGTATCCATGTGATACCGCATCTGAAGGATAAAGGGTTAAAAGGTTAATCCAATTTGCATAAGAACATTTATATAACGGCATAGTCCCAGGCAATAATATTGGAGAAATATATGTTACAATTGCTTCTTCGGACCAACCAGAAGCTTCAAGAGCATTTCTCGCCGTTTGAGAAACCGCATAATTATGCCTTGGATAGCCAGGAACTGCGTTACTCACATATCTGTAGAGAGGTACTGCTTTCACCGAAACCGAGTTTACCTCTAACAGTGGAATTATTAGGGGATCAATGATCGGTGTAATTGGTATAATTACACCTGGCAAGGCACCAATTAGGTTTTCTTGTGCCGATGCTTGTGGAATGCTAAAAACAGGGGTGAATACTAGCGAAACTAGGATGAGAACCATAATTAATCGTTTCATAATTTACCTCCTAAATTATCTTAACATTAATAGTTAAAACCACTTATTAATATATATAAACACCTTCTTGTGTTGATGTTAATTTAATATTATTTAGATTA
>CAYRVM010000202.1:0-3279 GCA_964427575.1 uncultured Oscillospiraceae bacterium
CGCTAATAAGAAAATTGCAAGCTCCTTAGAAGTAAAACTATAAATAGCTATATCAATGTCTCCTGTTGTGGTTTGAAGTAACTTTATTAAATGTTCTCTTGTTCCACCATCAGGTGAAAAAAATACTTGTGCCGAAAATGTAATAGAGATTAACAATAAAAGAGAAAATATAAGTTTTTTCATACTTATATAATACAGTTATTTTTGAAAAACGGGAAACTATAGAGCCCATAAATATCTTGGCTTGCCAAGCGTAGCTCGAAGAGCGAAATACAAGCGTAGTTTGAAGCAATGGAATGGCTTGCCTAGGCGAAGCTTTGTGATGAATGATTGGATATTTGTCTATCTAAACAATCAATTATAGTTTTAAGTTTAACAAACATTGTTATTTTTTTTTCACTTCTTATATCATTTTCATCACAATTATTTATAAATAATTGTGACACTATATATTTTATTACCTCTTCTTGTTGGCTATTCTTCATTTCTTCTAAAATTTTCTCATGTATTGGCATATTATTTTTAGAAATTAAATCAACCATCAAGGACATATGTAATTCCTCTGTTTCATATAAAATATCTACCGTAATACTTCGATTGTTATTCTTTTTGTAAATCATCATACGCCAGATTTCAACTCCAAGATATAAAAAGAATTCTTGTTCAGCTTTATTAAGATTCCTTTTAATTTCATCCATCAAATAATCAAAAATATACGGATGGAAAATACACATTGCTGTCATCAATTCATGTGCTTCAAGAACACTCATATTTGCGATGGATTTTATGGTTTTTTTTACAATTGTTTCTGATATTATACGCATTTATCCCCCTACAAAAATCACATGTACAATGACTAACAATCAATTGGTTCCATTATATAAACTATATATGTAAAATTTGTAACAATATTCAAAAGTTTTTGTAAACTTGATACTGAAAATGTTATTCTAAAGAAAACTTATACCCTACTCCGTGTACAGTTTTGAGGTAATGTTGAGCCGAAATATCTCTAAGTTTCTTTCGTAATCGAAGAATATGAACATCTACCATTCTGGTGTCTCCGTATGAATCAATCTTCCATACTTTATAGAGTAATTGCTCACGCGTAAATACTCTTTCTGGTTGTTCAGCTAATGAAAAAAGCAACAAAAACTCAGTTTTTGTAAAAGTAGCCTTGTTGCCTTTAACTAAAACCTCATAACGATTACTGTCAATGCAAATATCTGGGTATCGAAGTACCTTCTCTGAAATATTTTGATTATCTGTAATTTGGGGACTTCTCCTGATTTGAATTTTGATACGAGAAAATAATTCTCTAGAACCAAATGGTTTAGACACATAATCATCAGCACCCATTTCTAAAGCAAGTACTTTATCAAATTCTTCATCTTTTGCTGAAAGCATAATAATCGGGATATCTCTTAAACTTATGTCACTTTTTAAAATTCGACAAACTTCTAAACCATCCATTTCTGGTAGCACCCAATCAAGCAAAATAATATCAGGCTTAAGCGTGCGAGCTTGATTTAACCCTTGTTTTCCATCTTTTGCAAGAATTATGTCATAAGATAACTTATCTATAACAGCTGATAAAAATAAATATATTTCATCTGCATTATCATCTATAACTAAAATCTTATATTTTCCCAATCGATAACCCCTAATTAATTAAAATTTTCTTAAGATTTGAAAAAGCCATGTTGAGTTGTTCAATCAAATCTGACAAATTCTCCAAAGTTCCCAATCCTAGTTCACCGTTGAGAGATGGAGTAAGGTTTTATAAGTCATCTTCAATGTAAGGAATATCCAACTCTGAATTTAAAGAACTTTGCATAGACTCTAAAGTATATTAGATTTTATAACTTAACTCAAGCTTTCGATGACAACTGCGAAAATCATGCCTCATTAATCTGTTATTCTTTCTCTCCAAACTCAAGAAATACTTTCTTTGTTTTTGAAAACGAAGTCGCAAGCTTGATGACCATCTCGGGAATAAGGTTCACATCTCTCAGTCTGGCAAGGGTTTCTATCCTTCCAGCGATGTGTTTGAGCTGATGGGCCCCTAAATTGGCGGAAGATCCTTTAATAGAGTGGGCTAATTGCTCAACGGCTTGAAAATCTTCTGCCTTGGTTGAACGTTTTAATTCATTGATCTTCTCTGGGGTGCTTTCGAGGAAAATATGTATAATTTTATGAGCGATACTTCGATCCCCATCAAGTCGTCGCAGGAGGTCTGCCTCATCAAATAGTTTGAGGTCGATTTCAATCTCAGGCTCTACAGAGCTGGGAGCTGATGGAACGGACCTAAGCGGTTCTTGCTTAAGCCATTTATGTAGCATAGCTACGAGAGTATTGAAGTCGATAGGTTTAGTAATGTAATCATCCATGCCAAGAAGAAGAAACTTCTTAAGGTCGGCCTCAAATGCGTTTGCTGTTACTGCAATAATTGGGATCTCACGGTATGGAGCATCAGAGGCTCGAATGTATTTCGTGGCCTCGATGCCATCCATAACTGACATTTGTATGTCCATCAAGACAAGGTCATAATGATCTGTATTGAGACTGGCAAGGGCTTCTTTGCCATTATTGACAATATCAGCATGGAGGCCAAGCTTTGCCATTAGAAAATACATAACCTGTTGGTTTGTTTCATTGTCTTCAACAACGAGAATTTTTGATTTAGCTGGCAAAAGAGGGGTATTGAAATTGGGGAGGAGGAAATTGTCTGTATTGTTCAGCTGTGGTTTGATAGCCTTCTTGAAAGGAATGACAACCCAGAAATAGGAACCTTTCCCTTCTTCGCTTTCAAATCCAACAGTTCCGCCCATTAATATTGCTAATTGCTTTGAAATAGCCAGTCCAAGACCTGATCCTCCATACTTTCTAGAGATTGAATTATCGACTTGAGAGAATACTTGAAAGAGCTCATTCGCTTTTTCCTTTGGGATCCCTACGCCCGTGTCACGCACACCAAAAATAAAAGAAATATTTTCATCAAGTTCAGCTTCGATTTTGACTTCAAGTACAATCGATCCGTTCTCAGTAAACTTGATCGCATTACCAATAAAATTTGATAATATTTGTTCAAGACTTTTTTCTGCTCCCTTTATAAGTGAAGGAATAGTCTGTCCCATTGAAACAACAAAAGAGAGCCCTTTTTTTTCAGCCTGAAGCTCAAATACAGTCCGCAAACGATAAATGAATACAAAGATGTCAAAATCGATAAATTCCATATCCAATTTCCCTGCTTCAATTTTTGAGTAATCTAATATGCTA
>CAYRVM010000203.1:0-2797 GCA_964427575.1 uncultured Oscillospiraceae bacterium
GTCATTTAATACTTCGTAAATTTCTAGTTGATCATTGCTTTGGTGTGCTGTGAGAAGTGGATAGCATTCAAGCAATATCTTTTCAAGAATTACTTCAGCATATTCAGGTATTACATCAATTAGGCAACCGCAGACGTTGGATATCTCCTTTGCTTTAAGTTTAGCCGTTTTATACAATTTGACTAGGTCAGATACTATCCCATCTAGCTGAGTGGCTGGATTATCGTCTCCAAATATAGCAGAAGCGGCGTTATCTTTTTCTTCTCTGAGTGTTGCCACAAAAGAGTTTAGCGTTCTTCTTATTTGGAGTATGTTTTTATTTTGGAGCACTTTTCTAACGTCTGATACCTTCCATTTTTCAATGATAGTGGTGGAGAGTGAATCTTTGATTTGAACTACTTTTGGCACATCTATCAGTTTCAATATCTTTTCTTGAATTTCTATGAATATTTTTTTGTACTTCTCGTCGTAGCTTTCCCCATTTAGAATTGAGAGCAAGTTTTCGATTGATGCCTTTGAATATGCTACGCTGCTATTAGCCAATTGCTCGGCAATCCATTCAAAAACAAACACAAAGCAATTCATACGGTTTCCATTAGCCAGCACAATTTCCTTGTATTTTACTTTAAATAATATACTGTGAAGACCTAGCACCATGCACTTGAAGCTTATGCTATTAGAAGCACAGGTAAGGATATAAAATACTTCTCTCTTAAATGTATTGCAATCCAGCAAAGCAAATAAGGCAAGTATAACTAGCAAAAGATAATGCAATTCACTTTCGTCCTCTTCCAGAGGAGAGTACTTATTTTCTTTGTGCAAATGCATAATCAGTTTTGGTACCTCCTGGTGGCATGTGCAGCTTGACATAACCACTGGCAAAGATTGAATAATGTTCTTTCTGGCTTTATTCAGTTTTTGGCAGTCAATTTCCTTTATATATTCGGCTTGATTATATCCATTTTCCGAAGCTTTTTTAAGCCAAAACTGACCTTGTTCAATATTTTGTTCCGCACCACCTGTTCCGCCAATAAGTCTCCTCCCAAGAAAATATTGGGCTTTGGGATTGCCGCTATCTGCAGATTTTTTTAGCCAACCAAAGCTTTTAGCCAAATCTCTCTTGATGTTGCTAGCCAAATATTCTTCTGCCAATTCATACTGGGCATTAGAATCACCCGCCTCTGCGTTTTTCTCTTTGTCACGAAAAGCATCAAGTATTTTATTTGCAGCCTCTTGCTTTTTCTGCTCTTGCATTTTCTCCTGTTCCCTAAGCGCCTTTTGTTCGTTTTGTTTAATCTGAGCCGCAATTTCAGCGCGTTTATTATTGTCCAACAGTATTTTATTTTTAGCTTCTTGTTTTTTCTGTTCCTGTATTTTTTCTTGTTCCCTAAGCACCTTCTGTTCGTTTTGTTTAACCTGAGCCTCAATTTCAGCGCGTTTATTATTATCCCACCTTGCTTTCAGGTCAGCAACAACAAAGAAAGAATTAAAAGCGCAAATAATGACGAATAAAGAAAGAGCTGTTAATAAAATATATTTTTTCTCAAATGATTTAATTTTATGAATTTTATTGCTTCTTTCCTGAGAACTTAGTTTTGCAAAATTCTTTTTGAATGAAGATATCACCTCATGATAAATCCCTGCCAGAATGATGCCCGTTCCCATAAGTCCAACGACGATAGTGGCCCATGTCTTCTCGTCGTTGATAGACGTTTCCGGGAAGAATGCAATTCTTAGAAGATAAATTCCGATGAATATTCCGAGCGGAAAAACAACATATCCAAACGCAACAGCTATTCTTTTACCGGAAGACGGCCTTTCGCCTTTAAGATTTCCATTGACGGCATCAACAACTGTTAAATAATTAATTTTGTTGTAGTTATAGTTAAAAATCCAAAAAGGTATTATGCCTCTTTTATAAGTATATGTTTTTCTCGCTGAAACACTTAATTTCCTTTTCTTATCTCCAGGTATTTGGTTAAAGCACGTATTGCGGATATGGGCATCAACCCTTGATTCCACCAGATTTTTATAGGTATCATCTGGTTTTGAATCAAATGAAAGCCATGAAGATCCTTCCAATAATTGCGGATCGAAATCAGTGGAAGCGGATGAATCTATTGATTCTGCTAAAGGAATTAACTTCTCTGAAAATGCTCTTTTCTGCAGAATAGATACTCCAGGCGCATGTAAGTCTCCCAAGATTCCTTCAGCTGATCCTGATACAGGATGCCATTCGATATATCCTTCATCAACATATTTCTTTGAAGCCTCACTCCATTTCTGTCTTGTCTTTTTATATCCTGCATCAGCAGACCATGAAGCTGTCCATTCAACTGAATAAATATAAAATGGCAAATATGACAGATAGCTGTGGAGTTTTTCATGGGCATCCAGTAAATCATCAGGGGTATAAACTGATTCCGTAAAATATTCGGAAACTATGCAGTCATATTCCGCCTCACTAAGCTTGTCCTCATATATGAAATCAACATCAGGCCAGTTGCCCGGAATTTCATCTTTTGTAAGAGTTATAGTTGAACCGCAATAACTACAAGAACTTATTTTAAGGGTCGGATCTAATTGCAAGTCAGCACCGCAATTCTTACAATTCACTTGGATAGGCTTAAATCCCATAACTCCTCCTGGTTTATTGTTTTCTTAACTGTTTTGTAAGTCTTTCACGTTCATCCAAAATCAAATTAATATTGTTGATTGTTACATTTATTGTGCTTGTCAAATTTGGAGGAATTGATGAATCTGCGGAAATCATGGTTTCGATGTTGCTAATCAACAC
>CAYRVM010000203.1:2807-3278 GCA_964427575.1 uncultured Oscillospiraceae bacterium
TTCAGAACCCGGAAAATCCTCGGATGTAGAAAACTGCATTGTTTCATAAAGTTGTTTGGCTAACGCCTTTGTCGAAACAAGATCTGTATTCTCTATTGATTCAAGGCGGAGATAGATTTTAATAAAATCCTCTTTCAACACTATAAAATTATTTCTTTGTGTATCTCGCTCACGAGAAATATCTGAAATATAAAATTTACCGACAAGTAGAAAGCCTATGGTAATTATCAGGAAAAGAACTAAGAGCAGATGAAGAGCCAATAAATAATTAAAGCTAATCTTGGAAGTGCCCAATATCGCGAATAATAAAGTCCCCCCCCCGTACACCCAAAATATTAAATATCCTCCAAGTATAAGAGGTTTTTCCTTTGATGAAATCCTGACAAAGGCCGAATATCCAATAAGAAGAATTTCTGCCGTCAAGATAGAAAAGAGGGATAAATAAAATTTGCCGTTTCTACATGAATCAGG
>CAYRVM010000204.1:0-3270 GCA_964427575.1 uncultured Oscillospiraceae bacterium
AGATTAGTGTTAGTTGAGAGACCAGCACAAGATAAAGACACTGTTTTGATTGATTATGCAGGGTTTGTTGGTGATGTAGCGTTCGAAGGTGGAACCGCAGAAAGACAGCCTTTGACACTTGGTTCAAACACATTTATCCCAGGATTTGAAGAGCAAATAGTTGGAGCTTCAGTTGGCGATGAAGTGGATGTAAAGGTAACGTTCCCTGAAGAATATCATAGTGAAGACCTTGCAGGAAAAGAAGCATTATTTAAAGTAAAGGTTCATGAAATAAAAGAAAATCAGGCTCCAGATATCAATGATGAATTTGCTAAGGATGTAAGTGAATTTGATACTCTTGAAGAGCTCAAAAAAGATACTTTAGATAAATTAACTCTTGCAGCAGCTAGCAAAGCAGAACTAGAAACAAAGAATGCAATATTAGAAAAAATCTATAATGCAAATGATATAGAAATACCTGAAATTATGATTGAAGAGCAGATTGACGAAATGATGGCTGAGTTTGACCAACAACTTAAATATCAAGGTCTTGACTTGAAGAAATATTTTGAGTATATCGGAAAAGATTCATCGGAATTTAGAACTGAAACAAGACCAGAAGCTCTTAGAAAAATCAAGACAAGACTTCTAGTATCTGCGATTGCGGATGCAGAAAAACTTGAAGTTTCAGATGAAGATATGGATAAAGAAATTGAAGATATGGCAAAACAGTATAAAATGGAAGTAGATCAGCTTAAAAAAGCAATGCAAGCTGAAAATTATGGTTATTTAGTTAAAGATATTAAAATGAGAAAAGCTATCGAATTTATCACAGAAAATGCAATAATCAAATAAGCTAGTTGGTGGTTTGTAGTTGGTAAATTATGGGTATAAAGCTTAGGTAAAAGGAGGTATGAAAATGACTTTAGTTCCAATTGTTGTAGAACAGACAAATCGTGGGGAGAGATCCTATGATATATATTCCAGATTGCTTAAGGACAGAATAATATTCTTAGGCGAAGAGGTCAATGATTATACCGCAAGCCTTATTGTAGCACAATTGTTGTTTCTAGAATCTGAAGATCCAGACAAAGATATTTCAATGTACATCAATAGTCCTGGGGGCTCAATAACATCAGGTATGGCTATTTATGATACAATGAATTATATAAAACCTGAAGTTTCCACAATTTGCATAGGCATGGCGGCCAGTATGGGAGCATTCTTGCTTTCTTCCGGTGCAAAGGGTAAAAGATTTGCTCTGCCAAATGCTGATATAATGATTCACCAACCTTTAGGTGGGATGAGTGGACAAGCTGAAGATTTGAGGATTCATACTCAGAGAATCATGAAAATGAGAGATAATCTCAACCAAATCTTAAGTGACAATACTGGCCAACCAATTGAAAAGGTAGCCAAAGATACAGATAGAGATAATTTTATGAATGCCAAAGAAGCTTTAGAGTATGGCATTATCGATAAAATTATTACAAAGAGGTAGCAATTTTAGAATTGCTCAGGAGGTAAGTTATGACAAAATTCGATGATTCAAAACAGCTTAAATGCTCATTCTGTGGGAAACCACAAAATGAAGTCAGAAGACTTGTAGCAGGAGCTGGTGTATATATTTGTGATGAATGCATAGAGCTTTGTCAGGAAATAATTAGAGAAGAATTTTCTGATATACAAGGCGATATTGAAGGTGAGCAGAATCCAAAGCTTCCAACTCCAATGGAGATAGCGGCTTTCTTGTCCGATTACGTAATCGATCAAGATGACGCGAAGAAGGCTTTGGCAGTTGCTGTCTACAATCATTATAAGAGAATAAACAACATCAACCAAAAAGATGATGACGTTGAAATACAAAAGAGCAATATTATAATGATTGGGCCAACAGGCTCAGGGAAGACGTTGTTGGCCCAGACTCTGGCAAAGACATTAAATGTACCCTTTGCCATAGCCGACGCAACTGCCCTTACCGAAGCCGGATATGTTGGAGAAGATGTTGAAAATATTCTGCTTAAGCTTATTCAAGCGGCAGATTATGATATTGAAAAAGCCCAAAAGGGTATAATATATGTTGATGAAATTGATAAGATTTCAAGGAGAAGTGAAAACCCATCAATTACAAGAGATGTAAGTGGTGAGGGAGTTCAACAAGCACTTCTCAAGATACTGGAAGGAACAATTGCCAGCGTGCCACCACAAGGTGGGAGAAAGCATCCACACCAAGAGTTCTTACAGATAGATACAACTAATATTTTATTTATCTGCGGTGGAGCCTTTGACGGATTAGACAAGATAGTACAAAGAAGAATAGGAGAAAAAACCATAGGTTTCAACTCTGAAATAAAACATTCAAAAGCAGATAGCGCGGTCCTTCTTAAACAAATACAAGCACAGGATTTACTACGATATGGATTGATTCCAGAATTTATCGGACGACTTCCAGTTATGGTAACCTTGGAAGAATTAAGCAAGGAAGCTTTGGTAAGAATAATAAAGGAACCAAAGAACGCATTATTAAAACAGTATAAAAAACTATTTTTAATCGACGGAGTTGAACTTGAAATCGAAGATTCTGCTATAATTAAAGTTGCAGAAAAGGCGATTGAAAGAAAGACAGGGGCTAGAGGATTAAGGAGCATATTCGAGCACATAATGACAGATATTATGTATGAAATTCCATCAAGGAAAGATATATTAAAATGTGTCATCACTGAAGATACTATTATAAATAATACAGGGCCAAGGCTGGTACTGTCAGATAAAAATGATGATATAAAGGATGAGGAATCTGCATCATAAAAAAACAGGCGGCTTATGCCGCTTGTTTTGTTCAAAGGAGAGAACGACATGGGGAAAAAGATAGAAAAAGTAAATGATTCTGAAAGAAATTTGAAAAGAGAAATTCCGATGATACCACTTAGGGGACTAACAGTATATCCCAATATGGTATTGCATTTTGATATAGGGCGAGATAAATCCATAAGCGCGCTTGAAGAAGCAATGATTACAGATCAACTTATTTTGCTTTCTGCACAGAGAGACCCTGATACTGAGCTGCCTACTTTTGAAGACTTTTTTAAAGTAGGAACTGTTGCTAGAATCAAGCAAATGTTAAAGTTGCCAGGAGATGCCATTAGAGTCCTAGTAGAAGGAGTTAGCCGCGCAAAGATTGATGAAATAATGTTTGATATTCCATATTTCAGATGCAGGATAACTGAAGTAATTGAAGAAGATTTGGAAGATATTCCACTTAAGGTACAAGCCTTAATGAGAACTGCTCTT
>CAYRVM010000205.1:0-3259 GCA_964427575.1 uncultured Oscillospiraceae bacterium
TTCTTTGTGTTTTCTCTAGATTGATCTCCCAGGATCTGGATTAAATTTTCTGGAGCTCCGATTTTTTTTAATTCTATATTGATTAATTCAATAACCTTTGTACTTGTATTTACAGCTTTATGGTGAGGTGTAATGATAATTGCGTTTCTGCCCTTTAAAGCAAACATAGCGTTTGACATTGGAGTTACTATTGGATTTGTCATTGGAGTAATCGCTGCTACAACGCCCATAGGTTTTGCAATTTCTATAATTCCTGTAGTTTTATTTTCGCTAATTATTCCAACTGATTTTTTGCCTTTTAATGAATTCCATATAATTTTAGCCTTCATTTGGTTCTTTATGAACTTATCTTCTACCACTCCCATATTGGTTTCTTCGACTGCCATTTTTGACAATTCTCTTGAGTTGTCATATACAGTCTTTGCAACTATCTTTACAACTTGATCAACCTGCTCTTGAGAGTATTCCTCAAATTCTTCTTGCGCTTTACGTGCTCTTCCAATATATTCATTTATATAATCTTTGCTATCAAACATAAGAATAATGTCTCCAATTTTTGGTACTTTTAATGAATGATTATATCATACTTTAGTATTTGTTAACAGAAAATATCATAAATAATTTGTTGTTTTTTTATGGCAAATTAAGGTTTTTTATACGGCAGTCGAAATATTTAAACATCAATTGAGGGATTATAAATGCAACAGAATTTCCCATTCTACAACTTATTTTATTTTAATTCAATATCGGGATATCTTAGAAATGAGTTTAATTCTAAGGTAATTAAACTTTCAGTTGATGGCGGTTTTACATGCCCCAACAGAGATGGAACCCTTAGCAGCGAAGGATGTATCTTTTGTTCAGAAAATGGATCCGGTGATTTTTCTGGAAAGAGAGATGTCTCAATTTCCGAGCAGATTTCTGGGCAGATTTCCTTATTGAAAATTAAATGGCCAAAGGCAAAATATATCGTATATTTTCAAAACTTTACAAATACTTATGGTGAATTAAGCAAATTAAAAAGCCTCTATTATGAGGCTCTATCGTATCCAGGTGTTATTGGTTTGGCAATTGCTACTCGTCCTGATTGTATCAGTGATGATGCTTATATTTTACTTTCAGAGCTTAATAAAAAGACCTTTCTTTGGGTTGAGCTGGGCCTTCAAACCATTCATAGCGAAACTGCAGTGTTAATAAATAGATGTTATTCTCTTGAAGTCTATGAAAATTGCATAAATAGACTTACTAACCTTGGAATCAAGACGGTGGTCCATTTAATACTAGGCCTTCCAGGGGAATCAAGAGGTCGAATCCTCGAAACTGCTGAATTCGTGTCTAAACAAAATGTATTTGGTATTAAGTTACAACTACTTCATATATTAAAAGGTACTGCACTAGAACCATATTTTGCTACAAACGCGTCAGAGTTTTATTGTCTTAACTTCGATGAGTATATTAATTTGGTCGTTGATATCCTTGAGTTATTTCCAAAAGAGACCACCATACATAGGATAACTGGCGATGGCCCTAGAGATTTATTGATTGAGCCGCTTTGGAGTCTCAATAAGTTCAAAGTAATGAATGAAATCAATACAGAGTTTAGAAAGAGAAAGAGCTATCAAGGAATAAATAGTTATTCCTGCTCCAATCTTCCATCGTTGTAATGCTTTCTACATAATGAAACGTACATTTCATTACCACCAATTTGAATTTGCTCTCCAGTTTTAACGAATTTCCCATCTAATAGCCTAGCAACCATTGTTGCTTTTCTACCGCACCAGCAAATCGTCTTTATTTCTTCGATTTTATCAGCATAAACCAACATGTAATATGATCCTTCGAAAAGCTCGTTTCTAAAGTCGTTTTTCAATCCATATGCAAGTACTGGAACATCAAAACTATCTACAATTTCTACAAGTTCTTCAATGTGATGCTTTTTAAAAAATTGACACTCATCAACCAAAATACAATCTATTTTGCCCTTTTTTTCTTCGTCGATAAAAAGCTCAAGCAAATTCGTATTATCCCTTACTAACATTGCATCTCTTGTTAGACCTATTCTTGAAGCTATTTTACCTACTCCATACCTATCGTCAATAGAAGGAGTTAAGACCAAAACCCTTTTCCCTCTTTCTTCATAGTTGTAAGCAACCTTAATAAGTTCAATTGTTTTTCCTGCGTTCATTGTGCTGTATCTGTAATAAAGCTGTGCCATTTCCGATCTCCTTTGTTACTTTTACTTTAAAACATTAACGAATTCAAGCTTTTCGCTTTCTGACCCTTGAATGTGCCTACCAAGCGCCCTAATCGAGTCAAGGTAGTCGTATATTTCCCCTGACATAATTTCACCTGGGCAAATGGCTGGTATTCCTGGTGGATAAGGAATGATCATCTCACCCATTATTCTTCCCTTTGCCTTTTCCCAAGGAATCTTTTCTTTTTCAGAAAAATATGCATCTCTAGGTAATAAAACTTGTTTTGGAATATTAGGAGGAATAGTTGATTTTTCTAACTTTGCCTTATGTTTAGTCTTATCTTCAGATATCTTTTCAAGTGCTAAGGTTAGCTTCTCAATGTCACTCTCATTGCTACCTGGCCCCAAAATGAAAATACAGTAATAATAATCAGAAAACTCAGGGATAATTCCAAACTTATTTACCATTGTTTCCATCAATTCGTACCCAGTAATTCCAATATCTCTTCCGGTAACAACAAACCTTAATGGTTCATAATTGAACACCGAATTATTACCAATTATTTCCTTGCCAATACATCTTAAGCCATTGATACTATTAATTTTCGCTCTTGCTTTCTCACTTAAATAATATAATTCGTCAAATATTTTCTCGCCATTTTTAGCTATATTGGCTCTTTGTGCATCTAAAGAAGCCATTAATAAATATGAAGGACTTGTAGTCTGCATCATCTGTAAATTAAATTTTGCTAGATCTATTCGATTTGATTTTAGATTCAAAATCGAGCTTTGTGTGAAAGACCCAAGCATCTTATGTGTACTTTGGAAGCTCATATCTGCTCCCGCTGTCATCCCATCGATTGGAAGGTTCTTATTGAAACCCATATGGCAACCGTGCGCTTCATCGCACACAGCAATTGCATTGTTATCATGTGCAATATTAACTAATTCCCTAACATCACTGCAAATGCCATAATATGTTGGGTTAATTATATAAATCCCTTTAATATTCGGATTAGCAACGAATGCATTCTTTACATCCTTAGGATTAATACCTCCCAGGTA
>CAYRVM010000206.1:0-3232 GCA_964427575.1 uncultured Oscillospiraceae bacterium
TCTGGTATTACAAACGCATTAACTCCAAACACTAATGACAATCTTCTTGCAATAATTGGGCTTATAGTGCTTGCCATGATCGGAGCCTTAGGTCTAAATTTTGAGACAACGCTCGGCGTGTATCCCGAACTAGTCGGGGTAACAATTGCTGTCGCTTTTAATCCATTTGCGCAAGAACACGTCGCGTATCCTATGGCATCTGTAGTACTTGAATCCTTAATTACTACCTTCTCTAAAAACAAGCTTTCATAGTTAATATCATTTTCGGTGGCTAAAGCTATTTCAGACATTTTATTAACTGTTTCTACAGGATACTTTCCGATTGCAGTTTCACCTGATAGCATTATCGCATCAGTACCATCAAATATAGCATTAGCAACGTCAGCAACCTCAGCCCTTGTTGGCCTTGGATTCCTCATCATCGAATCTAACATCTGCGTTGCCGTAATTACTGGCTTGCCAGCAAAGTTGCATTTCTTTATAATTTTCTTTTGCATCAAAGGAACTTCCTCTTGTGGTATCTCTACTCCTAGATCTCCTCTGGCAACCATTATTCCATCGGCAACTGCAATTATTTCATCTATATTCTCAATTCCTTCTTGATTTTCTATCTTTGCTATTATTCTTATCTGGCTACCTTCATTTTCTATAAGAATCTTTCTTATTACTTCAATATCTGCTACGGTTCTTACAAATGAAGCAGCTATGAAGTCGATATCATTTTTAATCCCGAATAATATGTCTTGATAATCCTTTTCGTTGATGGCAGGCAATTTCGTTTTTACACCCGGAACATTAACGCCCTTATTATTTTTTACTATTCCCGAATTCAATATTTTGCAATTGATTTCTTCGCCCACTATAGAAGTAATCACAAGCTCTATCAACCCATCGTCAATCAAGATTTTATTTCCTACTTTAACATCATCCCAAAGCATTTTATATGATATGCTGCAACCTTCTTCATCTCCCATAATTTCTCTTGGTGTAAAGAAAAATGATTTTCCTTCTTCCAAGAGGACTTCTGGCTTTGTAAATTTGCCAGTTCTTATTTCTGGTCCCTTTGTATCCAATAGAATTCCGATGTGCTCACCAGTTTTTTCTCTTAGTTTTTTTATCATATCAAACTTAATCTTATGTTCTTCATAGCTGCCATGTGAAAAATTGAGTCTTGCTACATTCATTCCACCTTTAATCATTCCAATGAGAGTTTCTTCATTTTCACAAGCCGGTCCAATAGTACATATTATTTTAGTTTTTTTAATTACTTTATTCATTTTGTCACCTCTGTAATTTTTAGATTAAGCCATTTAGATTGATAATATTGTTGCTAATCGCATTGTTTTTTCATCGAAGACTCTTTCCGCTTTGAGACCTTCTTCTATATCAAAATCCAAAATTTCAGAACCTTGAACCCCAACTAACCTATTAATCATTCCATTCTTTAATAGCTCAACCGCTTTGTTGCCCATCAAACTAGCTAGGATTCTATCTCGTGCAGTAGGGCTTCCCCCTCTTTGCACATAGCCAAGAACTACTAGTTTAGTGTCAGCCCCGGTACGTTCTTCAATTGTCCTTGCTAGCTCTTCCGATGAAATCGGAATCCCTTCAGCTCTTATTATTATACTATGTAGCTTTCCTCGGTTTCTACCTTGAACGATCTGCATGCAAATTTCAGAAATATCAACTTCTTTCTCAGGAACTAATATAGCTTCAGCTCCACCGGCCAAACCAGCATAGAGTGCTATATCTCCACAATTCCTTCCCATAACTTCTACTACCGTAGTTCTTTCGTGTGAAGATGATGTGTCTCTAATATTTCCTAGCGCATGAAGAACAGTATTAACTGCGGTGTCGAAGCCAATTGTGAATTCTGTATAGGCAAGATCATTATCTATCGTCCCAGGCAAACCAATTATAGGAACGCCTGCTCTTGATAGTTCAAGACCGCCCCTATAAGATCCATCTCCGCCTATAATTACTAATCCATCAACTTTGAAATTTTCCAACATATCCATTGCTCTCTTGAATCCTGCTTCTGTCATGAATCTTTCGCTTCTCGCTGTTCTTAGAATTGTTCCGCCTCTTTGAATAATATCAGAAACTGAAGAAATCGTCATTTCCTCAAATTCTCCATCTATTAAACCTTCAAATCCTCTCTTTATGCCATATACTTCCATACCATTGTAAATTCCGCTTCTTACCACAGCACGAATTGCTGCATTCATTCCTGGTGCATCTCCACCGCTAGTTAAAACACCTATTCTTTTCATCTAATTACCTCCTCGATTATGTTAATTTTACTGAAGTTCATCTAAAATTAAATCTAATTCATCGTAAAAATCTACTGTTGGATTAACCCAAAGCTCTCTAGTTGTTTTATATTTCTTTTGGCTGCTCTTAGAAAAAATAATTACAGGAGTTTCGCCTTTAAATCTTGCTAAAACATCTTTTATTTTAATAAGCGCTAACCCCTCTATAGCATCTTCAGGTATTTCAATCAATACATGTTCCGTATTTTGTATTGAATCATTCATCGTAGATTCTGTATTTTTGCCTTGAAACTTATTTTCCTTTGGCCATTCCTTTTGTTTCCAATTATTATTTTTGAATTCCTTTTCTCCACTATCATAATCCTCAATTGATATTATCTTCTCTGCGATTATTTTTGGAACTTCTTCTTCTTTGAAATTTAATTTTCCATTTACAACAATAATCTTGTCTTCTTTAATATTATCCCAGGTTTTATCATAAACATTTGGAAAGACTATCACTTCGACAGAACCGAATAAGTCTTCAAGTTGGATAAACGCCATTGTTTTATTGCTCTTAGTAATTAGGTTTCTCTTGGATGTAATTATTCCACTGACTATAACCTGCATTCCATCCTTGATTTCAATATTTTCCTCTGAATGTGATAGTTCTTCAGTATTTATAGAAGTAATTTCGTTTATCTTATCAGCATATTCTGCTAATGGATGGCCGCTTACATAAAGGCCCAGTAGTTCCTTTTCCATCGAAAGTAATATATCTTTAGAAAACTCCTCAACATCTTGGAAGTTCTGCTCCAGATTAAACTCAGGCTTGACGTCATCGAAACCTTGGAACAATGACATTTGTCCCTCAATGTTCTTACGCGAATGTCCTTGGGCAGATTCCAAAAGACCTTCGTAGACTGATAATAGTTGCGCTCGCGTTTTTCCCATGCAGTCAAACGCTCCCGCTTTAATTA
>CAYRVM010000207.1:0-3225 GCA_964427575.1 uncultured Oscillospiraceae bacterium
AACGATGTTGAAAAAATAAGCCAAGCGATAGTAGCAGCAAAAGCTGACTTGAAGAGGCCAAGTATAATTATTGTTAGAACTGAAATCGGCTTTGGAAGTCCAGCAAAACAGGGCAAAGCGTCCGCTCACGGAGAACCATTAGGTGAGCTTGAACTTGCAGCAACCAAGGAAAACTTAGGATTTAATTATGAGCCATTTACTGTACCTATGGAAGTTCTCGAAAACGCAGACAAACTAATCGCAGAAGGCGAAAAGAAGGAGCAAGCGTGGCATGATATTTTCCAAAAGTATCAAGCAAAATATCCTGAGCTTGCGGATGAATTGAACCAATGGTATAGCAAGGAATATAAGGAAGAAATACTGAACAATGAAGAATTCTGGAGCTTTGAAAAGCCAATGGCGACAAGAGAAGCATCTGGTCTATTGATAAACAGATTATCAAAATTATTACCAAATCTAATAGGTGGCTCGGCCGATTTGGCTCCATCTAATAAAACGCATATGAATATTCATTCGGATTTTTCTGCTGATAACAAGGGAGGAGCCAATCTTCACTTTGGGGTAAGAGAACATGCGATGGCGGCTATTGGAAACGGAATAAAGCTCCATGGTGGCCTCAGAATATTCGTATCAACATTCTTTGTATTTACTGATTATATGAAAGGGGCCATGAGGCTTTCTTCCATAATGAAGCTACCGATAACATACGTTCTAACCCACGACAGCATCGGCGTTGGCGAGGACGGACCAACACACGAGCCAATCGAGCAATTAGCGGGCCTAAGGTCCATACCAAACATGACTGTATTTAGGCCAGCGGACGCCAAGGAGACCGCGGCAGGCTGGTTCCTTGCGGCGACAAAGGAAGATGGTCCTGTATCGCTGATCCTTACACGGCAGACTCTTCCTCTTTATGAAGAGACTGGTAGGGATTCTTTAAAGGGCGCTTATGTGCTTTTAGAATCTAAAAAAGCTGAGCCAGATATCATCCTAATGGCTTCAGGTTCAGAAGTTGAGCTTATAATGAAGGCTGGGAAGATTCTCAGTGAAGAAGGAATTGATGTTAGAGTTGTCAGTTTCCCATCCTTTGAAATTTTCGAAAAGCAGTCCAAAGCATATAAAGAATCCATATTCCCAAAATCAGTAAGGAAGAGACTTGCCGTGGAAGCCGGCGCCTCCTTCGGATGGCACAAATATGTTGGACTTGATGGAGATGTAGTTGCCATCGACCACTTCGGCGCCTCCGGCAAACCGGCAGTGCTATTTGAAGCTTTTGGATTCACCGTTGAAAATGTTTTAGAAAAAGCGAGAAAAGTTTTAGTAGGCTAATGAGTATTAGAGGGGAAAGGTTGAAGATATGAATGAAACAGTATTCGTAATAGGTCATAAAAATCCAGACACAGATTCAATCTGTGCCTCTATTGCCTATGCCGCGCTTAAGAAAACTCAAGGCATACCAGCAGTTCCAAAGAGACTTGGAGCCATAAATAAGGAAACGGAATTTGTTTTAAAACATTTTGGGGTGAGCACTCCAGAGTATCTTTATACAATAAAAACTCAAATTCAAGATATAGATATAGACAAAGCTTTCCCAGCAAAGGCTAACACCTCTATTAAAAACATATGGGAAATAATGAGAAAAAATATAATAAAAACTATCCCTATTGTCAATGATCAAGATTCATTGATAGGAATCGTTTCAGTTTCTGACATTGCAAGTGAATATATAAATGCATCAGAAAACTTCAATATCGCTTCTACCAACACGAAATTGGCAAGCATAGCGGAGACGCTAGAAGGCGTCATCGTTTACGGCCAAAACCTCGAATTCAACACTACTGGTAAAGTTATAATTGCAGCTACTGATCCTTTGGACATAAAGAATTTTGTGTCGGAAGGTGATATTACAATTACTGGGAATAGGAAAGATAGTCAGCTAGAATCAATTGAGTCTGGAGCGAGATGTCTAGTTGTAACATGTGGAGTTAGGCCAGAGGAAGAAGTTTTCCAAAAGGCGAAAGAGAAAAGTTGCATCCTGATACTAACACCTTTTGATACATTCACAACTGCTAGGCTAATTAATCTAAGCATTCCAATTGGTGCGATAATGCATACGGACCCAATTATTAAATTCAATAAGCACGATTTCATTGATGACATCAAGGACAAGATGATAAAGACAAGATATAGAAGTTATCCTGTAATTGATGATAATAACAAAATACTAGGCTTCATATCGAGGTTCCATTTAATACAAAGGAATAAGAAAAAAGTTATATTAGTCGACCACAATGAGCTAGCTCAAACTGTCAATGGTATTGAAGATGCTGATATCCTAGAAATAATAGATCATCATAGGCTCGGCGATATTCAGACAATGCATCCAATTTACCTTCAAAGCGAGCCTGTTGGTAGCACATCTACAATCATTGCGAACAAATATTTTGACAAAGGGATTACTCCAAGCAAGGAGATTGCTGGGATTCTTTGCGCTGCAATACTGTCCGACACTATTTGCTTTAAATCGCCAACTTGTACTGAAATTGATAGGACTACAGCATTAAAACTTTCATTAATTGCAGAAATAAAAGACATGGTTGCACTTGCTAAGCAAATGTTTAAGGAAGGGTCTTCTCTAGTTGGAAAGACTCCTGATGAATTGTTCCATCAAGATTTTAAAGACTATGTATTTTCCGATAAAAAAATTGGAATGGGGCAGATATTTACAGTAGAATCGATGCTAGACAAGAATTTAAAACTAGAAATTCTTAGCTATATGAATGAATTATGCCACCTGAAAAAATACGACCTTCTTATGTTGTTTTTCACTGATGTTCTCGACAGTGGCTCTCTGGTACTATGCGTTGGAGAATTCTCAACGCTACTAGAAAAAAGCTTTGAGGTCGTAATAAAAGAAAATGAAGTATATCTAAAGGATATTGTCTCAAGGAAAAAACAAGTCATTCCAATGATTGCAAATACGTTGGAAAGTCTTGAGAGCATGGGACTTTAATAATAGAAGGCAATGTTGAAAAATAATTGAGCGATTAGATCATGTAGTTGTATATCCCGTAAAAATGAAAGAAGCTACCAAGCAATACAAATATGTGAAAAAACTCATGGAACCCAAAATATTTCGTAAAGCAAGGCCTTTTGATTGCATAAATAATCCCGCCTACTGTGTATGTAATGCCACCAATAGCGATGAATATCATGCCTGCATGA
>CAYRVM010000208.1:0-1772 GCA_964427575.1 uncultured Oscillospiraceae bacterium
ATGGGGAGTTCAAAAAGCCTAATAAATCGGATCTCTACAATGCTTTTACGAAGATAGTTAGGAAGTACGAGCCAATGAAGGCTGATAGATGCTATCGAGGGTTTACAGGAATGGTCAATATTGCAGAGGAATAAGGTAGGCGTTATTTTATCAGCATACCGCTTGAATTCGTTAGATTCATGGCAATATTCATAAGCTGAAATAATCCAAGGTATTAGAGAGAAAATTGCATGATAATGGCAATGACAAATACTGATGAGTATATAGAAAGAGCGATTGCATATCAGCAGTCTCTGCTGCTGACGAAAGAGTATGCTGATTCCCAGCATGTTAGACATGTAATTGCACAGCTGCAAAAAGCGCTAAAAAGCAATTCTGACTGGTCGGAAGAGGATATTTTGCATTTCAGGGTGATGGCTGGGGAGAAGAATGTTGCTCCCCTGTGGGTGCTTGAGCATGGATTTGCATATGATGTGCCGCCAGAGATACAGAAACTTGTAGAGGATGGCAAGCTGATAGACATTTCATACAAGAATGACACTTGCCCACGATTTGAAACAGTAGGCGGGGATTATGACATATGGGTTGAGCATCCAGAGGTTTAAAACACCGTAGTTTAGAAGTATGAGGAATGAATTAGGGAACCTAATTTTCGATATAATAGCATCTTTAATTTAAATAAGAGATAAGTTTTTATGGAACAACCAAGTTTGTTTGATTATGTAAAGAAACCATCTAAACCTAATGGTCGAATATTTAAAATGGCATCCCTTTTTACTGGATGCGGTGGATTTGACCTTGGTTTTGCAGGAGGTTTCGAGCATTTTGGGAGAAAGTATCCAAAGCATCCCTTTAAGATTGTGTTTTCAAATGATTTTGATGCGGATGCCATTAAAACATACAAATTAAATGCGAAACTATTCGGGCATTCAGAAATAATACACGATGATATAAGAAATATAAATCCCAGCGAAGTAGAAGATTTCGATGTTCTTGTTGGTGGTTTTCCGTGCCAACCTTTTTCAAATGCAGGTAATAGGAAGGGTGTAAATGACAAAAGAGGCACTCTGTTTGAAGAAGTGTTCAGATTTATTTCAGCTAAACGACCCAAAATTATCGTAATGGAAAATGTTAAAGGTATTCTTTCTTCATATATGTCAGATGGTACAAAGGTGTCTGATGAAATAATAAAACGCTTAAAAAGAGTTACTCTCGAAGATGGAAGCGTTGCTAACTATAATGTATCTGAGGCAATGTTGCTAAATTCATGTGATTTTGGTGTTCCTCAGAACAGACATAGAGTTATAATAATTGCGATATTAAAAGAATTAGGATTTGCTCCGAGCATACAAGACTTGCATTACTATATCAAGCCATTTGATAGCAAAGACAATCTCGTTGCCACAGTTTTAGATTATTCCAAGTCATTGCCAAATGTCAATGATGTTTGGGGGCTTTCACCTCAGCAATCGCTAATGGCACCACATATTAAACGTTCATGGAAAGATATCCCATATAACCTTTTGGCTCCTCGCTTTCAACGGATTAGAGACAATCCAAAAATATATCACTCTCCCAACTTTTACAGAAGATTTGCACCTAATGAGATAAATGGTACAATCACGGCATCTGCTCAACCTGAAAATTGTGGCATAATACATCCAAAAGAAGATAGAAGATATAATGTAAGAGAAATTGCTAGAATCCAGAGCTTCCCAGATAACTTTATTTTTGAAGGTATTGCGGTTCCTAATATGTATAAAGTAATTGAA
>CAYRVM010000208.1:1782-3194 GCA_964427575.1 uncultured Oscillospiraceae bacterium
AATTGGAAACGCTGTACCACCTGTAATGGCTTATACTATAGCAGAATGGTGTATGTCAACTCTTAATTTATCGAATTATGACGAGGTAAATAAGATAAAAGTAAATAAATCTATATCTTTGCCACAGGATGCAGCCAATTGCTCATCGCTTGTGCAAAAGACAGAGAAAACAAATAAAACAGCCAATCCTGATTCTAAAAAAGAAAATATCGTGGTCGGTATACCTAGTATTTTAGATGAAGAAATTCGTCTTCTTGCATCTCAGTTAAATTTAAGTATCACCGACATAGTTCAATACGCTTTTTATCTATGCGATAAAGAGCCTAATTCATTATCTTGTGCCTATAAAATAACTAGATGGATGAAGCTTTCATTTGGAATTTGGATTTTTAATAAAAACGGAAAAACAATAGCCAAAGATTTTTGCACTAAAAACAATGTGATTTTAAAATCAACAACCCCTGAGTGTAAAGCTATTGAATTCTTCGCAGACAATGATTTTCTTCTTAATTCGCTGTTCAGCGGAAAAAGGGATGATTTCAAAGGAAAAATAACAGAATTTCAGGCAAACCAGAAAAAGACAATGTCAAATGACTTTAAGAGATGTCCTATATGCAAAGAAACTAAGGACATAAACAAATTCTATCAGGATAAAGACGAGACAATCAGCGGATACTGTAAAGAATGTCATAGAAACAAGAGAAGGATAAATCACAAGGATAATAAATCTAAAGCTCAAGCAAAGTGAAGAATGCCTTGTATTTCTGATGAAAAACAAGTGAATGCTTCTTTTCGTAGAGACGATGTGCTTCCTGTTATATCAATGCCTACAGCATAAAGCTTAACATCTGGGTCAAAAGATGTAAGAAGTTTTATTGCAGGCGACTTGGTATAGTTCGGATAGACCAATATACCGATTTGAGCACCAAAGGATTTGCAATAAGCATAGATTTGATAAAAGTCACTGTTGCTATAGTATGACCTAAAGTCTTTATTTTTAATGTCAATTACTGCTTTATTAATGCCATCATAAATTATATCTGGTGTTGATAGGATATTTCTCTCCGCATCATTGAATGCCACTCGTCTAGTTTCTTCTTGATAGTGAAAATGCTCATAGTCAATAAATTCCTGCAATACTTGGAAGACAAACCTTTCAAAAATATGGTTGGAGTTTATTAAGAGGTTCATAGAAAGCTCAGAGCCACTAGCAATAACTTTAAAGTCTTTTATTATTAATTTAGCAATCTCAAAAGTGTTTAGAAGGGTGGCTTCATTTCGTGTCATAGTTGGTTGGATTTTATCAATTTCACAAATTGTCAGTGGAGTGGAATCAATGCTTTCAAGACTCCGCTGTAATACTGGCTGTTTGTATTGAGTATCGCATCTTAATAGTTTCCCATAAGCCATTT
>CAYRVM010000209.1:0-3135 GCA_964427575.1 uncultured Oscillospiraceae bacterium
TGACTTTTTGATATTTGGGGTTTCCTTAACGGGTTCAAATTGATGATTTGCAACTTTATGTGCAATTTCTGAAATTCTCTCATCTGCCTCCATTAAGATATTCCTCTGAGCCTCCAGCGACTGAGCTTCGTCTCTTATAATATAATTACTTGGTTGTTTTATTGAAAATCCGAATTTTACAATGCCATTCCTTTTTTGAATTCTGTTTTGTATTTCCTGCAGTGAAACGCCCTCATCACCTGCATAATTTGAAACTACAAAGATTTCTTCAGATCCATCAAACTTCATTTTTTTAATAAAATCTGCAACAATTCTTGGAACACCTGACGCATAAACCGGAAATACAATCCCAACTCTTTTTGCATTAGGTTTAACAGTTTTATTGGTTTCTTTACTTATGTCTGTAAGAACAGTATTACCAAGAAGTGTGGATAGTTTATATGCAATATGCCTTGAATTACCTGTTCCTGAAAAAAAATAAATCGTCGTTTCCATAGTTATCCCTCCATAATTCTACAAACATTCTCTAATCTTCATCATAATAATAAACCCTCACACAATGTGAGGGTCAAGTAGTCAATTGAATGATTACAAAAGTTATTTTTCTTTATACTGCTCAAAAATATCATTAAACTTCTGATGATGCTCTTTAAATAAAGATAGCAATTTAGGATCAAATTCTTCTGGATGTGTACGTCCATCTCCTTCGGTCATAATACTAACGGTTTCTTCGTGTGTAAATCCTCTTTTGTAAGGCCGGGGGCTCCTTAATGCATCATAAATATCTGCCACCGCCATTATTCTTCCTGATAGCGGAATCGCTTGTCCGTGCAAACCGTTAGGATAGCCTGAACCATCCCATTTTTCATGATGGCTCAAAGCAATTTCTTGAGCACACTTTAAAACTTCTGATTCTGCAAATGCAAAAGCACTTGCACCTATTTCACAGTGCGACTTCATAATATCCCATTCTAACTCGGTCAATGGACCATTTTTATGAAGAATTTCATCGGGTATTCCTACTTTACCAACATCATGCATAGGCGCTGCATAATACATTTTTTCAATTACTGTCGAATCTAAGTGCATGAGTTCACCTAATAGCTTCACATATTAACGTGTGCGCTCAATATGAACACCAGTCTCAGTATCTCTGTACTCTGCGATCTTTGAAATCCTCTGTACAGTTTCTTTATAAGCTTTGTCGAGTTGATCTAATGCTTGATTCTTGTCATACATGACAGCTATATTATTCGCTTCAAGAAGTACGGAATGTTCTAGCATTTTTCTTAGACGTAAAGTAGCAAAGTACATCACAAATGCGATAACTAAAAAGGATCCCTGAGCAACAACAAAAAAAGTTAAATCAAAACTATCTCCGAGCATATGTGTAACAAAGTTACTGGAAAGTTTTACGGTCTTTTGATTAAGTACATAAGCTAAAATAACGAGTTGCCCAATAATACTTCCAAACGCAAAGCTCAAAATTAGTTTTGGTTTGAGTGTGATACTGTTAAGAATCAAAAGTATAAACTCAAATACAATCACAAGAGGCACTTTAAGCATGTAAACTGGAGACACAGTTTCGCCACCCACAGAAATATACCATATAATGGGCATTGATGTTACTGTCACTATATCATAAATAACACCTATAAAACTTAATCTACTTAATTGTGTCTTTTTCCGTATAAACCGAATCGCAACAAAATACAAAACAATTCCAAATAAGCAAATCGTAAGCGCTGTGATTTTTTCAAACTCGCTCTTACCGACTAAAATTGTGACTCCCATTGTATTCAATACAAAAATTGCCCTAATTATATAACTGAGCCTAAGATTGTTTGCCTCATGTCTTTGGAGATTCTCTTTAGTTCCTTGTCCTTTTAAATGCGTTACATCCATAAACACCTCATTTTGCATAGCAAGCTATGATCCTAACATTAAAGCTTCTTACGTGTACTCCATCTTATTTCTACCGGACACTATGCTCCAATTAGAACATTCATCACTGCATGCAATATGGCTAATCCTGATATATTACCAATAAGTCGCACCATTCTATTGAACACCCATCCCCAGATAAAAAGCACCACCAAGTCTATGATTAGTTCCATCGGGGTGAAATTGTAAAACAACCTCTGGGGAATGTGTATGATAGCAAACATGCCTGCTGTAAGGATTTCCGCCTGTGCTCTCTTAAAAAAGGCCGAAAACCTCAATAATAAGTACCCACGAAAAATCATTTCTTCACTAAATCCAACTCCAAGTTGCGCCAGTAGTTGGAACAAGATCGGTGCAGAGAGCCAAAACTTTAATGACACCTGTTTGAAGAACACGCAAGCTAAAGCACTGATGACAAGACCTCCAACAATAGAAGGAAGAAGATTTTCCTTGAAAAGGCCCAATGTTCTTGGGCTTTGCTTTCGAATAGCCACTGTGATCCCAAAAGGCAATAGAATAATAGCGTTGGATAAAAGTTGTTGTAACGCCGTCAGCAAGCTGTATTCTTCTCCTGTATTGCCAGCTGTTGCATTTTGCATCCCCTTGAGCCAGAAGATAAGTAAAACAAATGTGAACAAAATCAAGTAAAGGATTGTTGATAGCAAAACTTCCGTTTTAGCAAAGTCAAAAGAAACAGGCAGTAGTTTTGATTTATAGATTTTCTCAAGAATTAGAAACGCAATAAGCGCTGCTATCAAAGTGGCAATAATAGGAATGTTTGGGTAGATGTAATTCATATAAAAAATCTCCAATCTAGGCATAAATCTACTTTAGTCTCATTCAGTATAAACAACCATTCCCTGCAGTCAAGCCTGGCGAAACGCTTTAGCCACCTTCTAAAAAAATCCATATTAGACGTTAATTTTGATGTATGCCGCGTAAGCTATCATCTGTTAATTTCTATTTACCAAATACATTGCCCTTCCTACATCGTTTTTAACGCTTAAATGAATTTATCATTTCTCTTATTCCTATTTCAAATTCAGTCACTTTGAAATCAGGGAAGTGCATTCTAAACTTTTCGTCGTTCATAATATATGTGAAATCAGACTGATAGAGCATTTCATTGACTTCCTTGGATACGCTACAATTTAAGTATACCAAAAACTGCTCCAATGTTACATGAACAGT
>CAYRVM010000210.1:0-3131 GCA_964427575.1 uncultured Oscillospiraceae bacterium
CGTCTTTAACTTGTTGAAGCGGACTCTCATTCTTTGTATTTGATTCACCAAAGCGGTTAGTAAACATCCATACCCCATTATGACAACTTACTTTCCCACCTTTTATTTCCAAGCCTATAATGCCGCGTGGCGTAATTACAACAAAGTCTAGTTCTGCATATCTCTTTCCGCCTGGCCGATTGGTATATTGATGTTCTGCCAAGCCGAGAGAATGTAACACAATCCAATTTTTTGAGTATATTGAGTTATCAAGTTTAAATAGTTCAAAAATTCGCTTTTCAGCATTACTTTTAACAGATGAGCATATATATTCAGGAATTAATCTCATATTTGCAACCTACTTGAGTCGTCTTCTGAATTTACGAATTTTAACAACCGGTTAGTTCTACTTCTAGGCAGTAATGGCTGCAAGTTAAACTCACGATCTTCAATAATTTCCTTCCCTATAACTTCGCTTAACATAAAATTATCCAACAAGTCAAATAATTTATCCCCAATTTTTACTTTTTCCTGTCCAGTCGCCAATGCCTGACTAAGCTCATTCCTAATATTCATACCCGTACTTCTCATGCTAGAATTAATTTTCTGCGCATAACTAAAGATTGAACCAGCTTTGTCTTTTAATTCTTTATTGTCAGTAATCTCTCCAATAATTTCCAAATGCCGACGTGAAGAAGGACATCTGGTGTTACCATTCAGCCAATTGTTAACGGTAGCCTGATTTATATCTTCATTATATTTATTTTTGAAAATTTGTACGATTAACAAGGAATTACCTCCTGTGTTATCCAGATAATTTTTTAAAATATTGGGCCATTCTACAATCAAAGGACAGGCTGTTTCTATGTGGTATTGGTGCTGTTGAGACAAATGCTTAAATAATTTATCTTGAATAAGTCTTGTATCTATAAATACTAGGCATCCTTCCTCAATGTTTTCAGGTGAAACCTTGATTATTCCATTTTCATTTTTAATCTGAAATGTTGCTTCTCTAGTACAGTACATGCGTCCTTCTTCTAAAGTAAGAATGCAATATATTTCAACCAATCCAGATCCGTCATCATGAAAATTCTGAAACTCATTTAAGCTGCTCTCTGTTCCATCATATTCCCAATCTAAAGCACTTACCGCAACATCAGTAATTTCTTGATTTTCAGGAACACGGTATATTATATTTAAAGTTGTTAGCTTACTATTTAAGTCGAATGGATATTTCTTCAAGTAAGATTCAAAGTTATTCTTTAAAGAATTTAACTCATCATACTCTGTTTGATATAAAACCCACAGGGTATTCCCGAATTCTTTGAAAATGAATGGAACACATTGTAATATTGATTTGGGCTTTCTTACATAAAGACTGGTTCCTGTTATATCTGCAATTGTGCCTTGGATACAGAGTTCAATTCCTTTATTTCTTAGATAATTGACCGTGTCAAACTCACAGTCGCTACGTCCAATTATTGAAGTTTGTTTAACCCTAATGGTTCTTAAAAGCTTCTTAATGACTTCTAATTTGGGAGTCATATCTTTTAATGATAGGTATAGTAACCATAAATTAAGATAAACTGATTTAAAAACTTCTGTTGAGTTTTGATATTTTTCTTCGAGCTGAATAGCCATAGGTTGAAGTAATGATAACATATGTTCTGCATATTCATGGGAAATAATCGGCATCGCCATCTTGCAATAAAAAGCCCTGCTTCTGCAGAAAAATTCAGAAACGTCATCGAGCAAACATAATTCTGTTTTTTTTAATTTTCTAAGAGATTCTTTTGCTCCTGCCATACGAAAATTTACCCGTTCGTCATTTATCAGTTCAACGCTAATTTCAGATTTGTATGTAATGGCATCAACATATGGAGATGCTTGATTCAGCGAAATTCCGACATTATCTATTTGGAGAGCATCAGAGTCCCACGCAAACATTATTCCTTCACGAGCCTGCAACTCAATGGTGCTTTTGTTCTTAAAAATATCAACTAAAGATTCTATCTGTTGAATATATATAACTTTGTATGCTCTCCTGCTTATTTGCCGTGGCAGATCACTCATTGGAGTTTTACTGCAAATAATTAAGATATAATCATTAAATTCACTATGATTCTCAATATATTTTCTTAAAAGAGAAATCTTTGATACAAAGAAAATTACGGGAGCACCTGCCGTTGCGCCAATGCCTTCAAGTAATTCAATCTCTGCATTTACTTTAATACTTGCGGTAGGAAATATTGAAATAATATTTTTAAAAGACTTAGAATACTTAGTCCGTCGCAGCGTTTCTTCACAATCCGAGCATCCTATTACTACTACTGGACGAGATAAACTTGCGGCCAAAATATCCCCTTGATGATATTTCTCCTGATAGGACTCCGTACTAATAGGACGGTGCTTGCATAATATTTCTTTTTTGCCCAAATATGGTAAGAAGCAGAAACTTTTCCGTGAATACCTTATGGGCGTACCGGCCGAATTAGTAACAACAACTTTATCTCCTTCTCGCGATGTGTTTAAACATGGATAGTTCTGATCATTACAGAGTGCGCAAATTGGAGAATCATTTTCCGCCAGATGCAATATTTCGTCAAAATCAGGCGGAATAGCTTCCTCTTGGAATTTAGTAATAAGCATTATCAAGAAGGCGGCAGTTGTATCTGCCATTCTGCTCGCAGTTGTAAAAACAGAAAGATACTGTTTAGATGAATCTTGAGAATCAGCATTGAGATATTCTGCTAATAGAAGAAGATTTATTGAGTTATAATTATTTTTTAAATCTTCAATGTCAATTTTATTTAATCTGTCAAGCCAAACAGATTCATTTTCTTTCAAGATTTTATACTTATCATAAAAATGATCAATAAAGTCGCAAAATGATTTTCTCCCAGGATTGATAATTCTTGACCAATCAACAACCTCACGATCTACGGTTGTAGATAATTCAACGCGGGATGGGGCATCACTAGTAGATAATTCAATGGTGTTTGGTGGATCATTTGTAATTTTATTTAACTGCTCTTTTAAATAGCAAAGGCTCGGAATACATTGCTTGCCTGCTTCAATCATGTTCAAATCTAATGTTCTATCTGGCGGTATTTTCATATTAGAAAAAAGCGCCGGATAAAGCAATACATACT
>CAYRVM010000211.1:0-3130 GCA_964427575.1 uncultured Oscillospiraceae bacterium
GGCATATTTGCGACCATGATTTTTGCGATTTATTTGGGTTTTGACTTAAAGGAAGCGGCATCAATCGGAATTATCGGAGCAGCGGACGGACCGACCTCAATATTCGTTGCAGGTATATTTGCTCCTCAATACTTAGGACCGATTTCTGTAGCGGCGTATTCATATATGTCACTTGTACCAATTATTCAGCCACCGGTAATAAGGGCACTAACAAGCAAGAAAGAAAGATTAATGAAAATGGAATTTAGAGCTAATGAAGTTCCAAGAATAGCTGAAATTTTATTCCCAATAGTTATTACATTAATCGCTGGGCTTTTAGCACCAATCAGCGTTGCGCTAATAGGATCTCTAATGTTCGGGAACTTAATCAGAGCATGTGGAGTATTAAATAGACTATCATTAGCTGCACAAAATGAACTTGCAAGCTTGGTAACTTTGGTACTTGGTATAACAATCGGTTCAACTATGACAGCTGACAGATTCTTAAACCTAGATACATTGATGATAATGGGAATGGGGCTTGTAGCATTTGTATTTGATACAGCTGGTGGAGTTTTATTCGCTAAATTCTTAAATCTTTTCTTAAGACACAAAATTAACCCTATGGTTGGAGCTGCAGGAATATCAGCATTTCCAATGTCAGCTCGCGTAATTCAAAGAATGGCGCAAAAGGAAGATCCGCACAATTTCATTTTAATGCAGTCAATTAGCGCAAACGTAGCAGGGCAATTAGGTTCTGTTGTGGCAGGTGGATTAATTTTGGCACTTGTTCCCGCTATATTATTGATGACGAATTAGGAGGATATGAATATGTTTAATCCAGACCCAAATACAGTTCAAGCTGGACTTTTGGTAATGACATATGGTCTAATCGGTGTCTTTACTGTTCTAATATTGTTTTATTTTGCTACGAAGATTATGCTAAAATTAAGTATTAAATTCCAAAAGAAGAAAGTTGAATAGGTTTTGAGAAAATGAAATATCTTTATATTTTACTAATATTTATACCTGTGACATTTATAGAAAGGTATATTTTACATACTAGTGATGGAATTATATTCATCACTAGCGCTTTGGCAATTGTTCCATTGGCTGTATTAATAGGTAATGCTACCGAACAAATTGCAATATATACAGGTCCCAAGATAGGCGGATTTCTAAATGCAACTATGGGCAACGTTCCAGAACTATTAATCAGTGGATTTGCTATCAAGGCGGGTTTATATAGCCTTGTGCTAGCATCTTTAGCTGGTTCAATAATGGGGAACATACTTCTAGTTATGGGTTTCAGCATATTTGTAGGTGGCTTAAAATTTAAATTTCAAGAATTCAATAAAAACATTATGAGAAGCAATTTTGCGTTATTGGGATTTGCAGCTTTCAGCATTATTATTCCATTTGCATTCAATAGTTTTAGTGATGCTCCTTTAGATAAAGCTGCAATGGGAACCTTCAGCTTAGGCCTTGCTGTTATATTGCTAAGCGTATATGTTGTTGGTTTAATCTTCTCCATGTTCACTCATAAAGATATCTTTCACGATGCCGGAGAAGACGATGATGAGGTTGAAGTACCAAAATGGAGCTTCAAAGTTTCTGTTTTAATGCTAGTTGCCTCAACGGTTTTTGTTGCGCTAATGAGTGAAACCTTAGTAGCCACAGTTGAAACTGCGGCAGAGCAATTCTCTTTGAGCCAGGCATTTATAGGGATTATTCTTATTCCTATACTTGGTAACGTTGCAGAGCATGCTTCTGCGATAATAATGGCATACAAAGGTAAACTTGATATATCAATTGAAATTGCAGCAGGATCCAGTATGCAGATTGCATTATTTGTAGCACCGCTGATGGTAATATTTAGTGCGTTTTTAGGCGATACAATGCCGTTCATGTATACTCAAGGTGAAATTCTTGGGATTGTAGTAGGAATATTTATGGCAGGATTTGTACTGATGGATCAAAAGACAAATTGGTTAGAAGGATTCCAACTAATCGTGGCCTATGTAGTTCTGGGAGCAGCATTCATGTTCTTTGGAGTATAAAGAAGCAATGATAAAAATAATAAAATATACAATTTATATTTTATTGACCATACTTATGGGGTTTGCAGTTTATCTGACTTTCACTTATGAAGCGAAGGATAAGTTGGGAATACCGAATTCATCTACCACGAATAATGAAACTCTAGGCAATGAAGCCTTTAATATTATAGGAAATCAGGAGATGCTCATTCTTGTTAACAAACAGAATGGGCTTTCTCCAAATTATAAGCCGGAAGATTTAAGCAAGGTAAATGAGTATGCACCGGGCCGAGATGAATCGACCAGATATATGAGAAAAGAGGCAAGTGACAGTATTAATTTAATGCTAGCAGATGCCAAAACGCTCGGTTTGGATATAGTTATTACTACTGCATTTAGAAACTATAATTTACAAAAAATAATATTCGAAAACAACGTTGTAAAAAGCGGATCAATAGAAGAAGCAAACAAAACAAGCGCTAAGCCGGGAGAAAGCGAACACCAGACGGGCTTAGCAGCAGATTTATCATCGTCCAAAATCGGCTACGAGTTAAATACTAGTTTTGGAGAACTAGATGAGGGCAAGTGGATTTCACAAAATGCCTGGAAATACGGTTTTGTACTAAGATATCAGGAAGATAAAGTGGAAATAACAGGATATAATTATGAGCCTTGGCATATTAGATATGTTGGGAAAGAATTTGCAAAATACATTTACGAAAACAATTTAACTTTAGAAGAATTTATTTCAGAAAGAGAACAAGATAAGTAATAGATTGTTTAATTGAGAAAGGAACAAGAGATGGATAATAAGATAATTATGGAAGCTTTGACCTTTGATGATGTTTTACTCGTACCAAGAAAATCTGATGTTTTGCCTAAGGACGTCGATACTACGACCTATCTTACTAAACAATTAAAATTGAACATCCCTCTTATGAGCGCAGGAATGGACACGGTAACCGAATCGAAACTTGCTATTGCCATTGCAAGAGAAGGTGGAATCGGTATAATTCATAAGAATATGACAATTGCGGAACAAGCCGATGAAGTCGACAAAGTTAAGAGATGCGAGCATGGGGTAATCGTGGATCCCTTCTATTTATCACCTA
>CAYRVM010000212.1:0-3129 GCA_964427575.1 uncultured Oscillospiraceae bacterium
TGGTGATACTGGAGTATTTACACACGGAATTGCTATTAAACCTGGAAAGCCAACCATAATAGGTAAGGCAATGAGCAAACCAGTGTTTGGCCTGCCTGGCCACCCGCTTTCCGCAACAATAGTTTATAAAGTTTTAGTTGAGCCCTTTATCAAAAAATATTACCTAGCTAACGAAGAACCAGAACTCTCAATAACCTGCACAATGACTGAGAATTTTCATTCGGGTGAAGGCAGAGAAACTTATCAACTAGTTGAACTGAATAAAATTGGATTTGAATATGAGGCAACACCTTTGCTGGGTAAATCAGGATCGATTTCCCAACTTTTCAGGGCGGATGGATATGTAAGAGTGGATTCATTGACAGAAGGAATTAAAAAAGGCGAAAAGGTTGAAGTTTTCTTAGTTTAGATTCTTAGATTGCTTAAACTAAAATAAGGAGAAAAAATGAAACGAAATATTTATCTTTCAAACACAGATTTAGAAGATGCTCTTAATCAATATATTGAGAAACTTGAGAGTCTTAGTATTCCAAGTAAAGTTGAGACTATAAAAACATGGGATGCAAACAAGAGGGTTCTTTCTAAACCTATTTTCGCAAAGCTTTCATCTCCAAATCACAATGCGGCAGCTATGGATGGGATTATGGTTATCGCCGATAAAACTTATACAGCAAGTGAAGTCAACCCAGTTGAATTAATATTGGGAAAGGATTTTGAATATATAAATACAGGTCATTTAATAGTTGATCCTTACGATGCAGTTATTATGATTGAGGATGTTATTAAACTATCTGAAGAGAAAGTTAGAATCAATGTTCAAGCCGCTCCTTGGGAGCACATTAGACCTATCGGTGAGGATATAGTTGCAGGAGAAATGATTCTGCCCGAGCATCATAGTATTAGACCAATTGATATAGGAGCTATCTTAAGTGGAGGAGTCTCAGAAATTGATGTTTTCCAGAAATTAAAGGTTGGGATTATACCAACGGGAAATGAAATAACTGATACATACGATGATCTCCCACTTGGCAAAACTTTTGATACAAACTCTTGGACATTTAAAGCTATACTTGAGGATTTTGGGGCAATTCCATTCAGAACTAGCCCTATTCCAGATGATTACGATATTCTAAAAAGAGAAATTCTTGATAAAGTTGAAACTTGCGATATGGTAGTCATAAATGCAGGATCATCAGCAGGAAGTAAAGATTATACAAAACAATTGATTGAAGATATGGGAGAAGTCGTTCTACATGGGATTTCCATCAAACCTGGAAAGCCAACGATTCTTGGGATTATAAAAGGAAAACCAGTTATCGGAGTTCCCGGCTATCCGGGTTCTGCATTTTTAGTTTTCGAAGAAGTCGTCGGTCCAATAATCAAGCTACTGCAAAAGCAAGAAATTAAGGAAAGAGAAAAAGTTAAGGGAATTTTATCAAAGAGAGTAGTATCTTCCCTTAAAAATAGAGAATATGTTAGAGTCAAATTAGGGTTAGTTAATGGCAGAATGGTGGCGACCCCTCTCAATAAAGGAGCAGGAGTGACCATGGCAATAGTTAAGGCAGATGGTATTTTAGTTGTCCCCAAAAATAGCGAGGGTTTTGATGCTGGTGAAGAAGCAGACATCATTCTCACTTCGGATATGGGAATGATTGAAAATACTTTAGTATCAATAGGAAGCCATGATATAATTATGGATCTAATAGGCAGTCTTATGGCTAAAAACTCTAAAGATGATATTGGGAAATCATTGCACCTTTCTTCAGCGCATATAGGCAGTATGGGTGGTGTTATGGCTCTGAAAAGAGGAGAAACGCATATAGCGCCGATTCATCTATTGGACGAGGAAACCGGTGAATATAATTACTCATATGTTGATAAATATCTAGGTGATGAGTATACGATAATTAAAGGCGTTAAAAGGGAGCAAGGAATTATCACGGCAAAAGGAAACCCAAAGAATATAAAGACAATCAGTGATATTGCCAAGCATGGTATTTCATTTGTAAATAGACAAAAGGGATCAGGAACAAGAATCCTCACTGATTATCTTTTAAAAAAGGAAGGTATAGAGCCCAAGAACATAAAGGGCTATGATCGCGAATTCACAACCCATATGGGAGTTGCCGCTGCGGTTAAAAGCGGAACGGCAGACGCCGGCGTTGGAGTTTATTCTGCTGCTTCTGTTTTAGATTTAGACTTTTACTTAATAGGATACGAAGATTACGACTTTGCTATTCGAAAAGACTTTTTACAAGATGAAAAAATAATTGAATTTATTAAGATGTTAAGGGGCCAAGAATTAAAAGATCAACTTCAAGAGATTGGTGGCTATGAAATAATTCAGGAGGGGCAGTAAATGAGAGACAGTTTTAACAGAGAAATAAGCTATATGAGAATATCAGTCACGGATAGATGCAACCAGAGGTGTATTTATTGTATGCCAGAGGAAGGCGTTTCTGATCTTGGACATGATAAAATTATAAGCTTTGAAGACATTGAAAAAGTAGTAAGAGCTGCAGTCGAAATTGGTATCAATAAATTTAGATTAACCGGTGGTGAGCCACTAGTTAGGAAGGGTATTGTTGGACTTGTCGACAAACTTTCTAAAATACCTGGAGTTAAAGAACTATCAATGACAACAAACGGAAGACTTTTAGGCCAGTACGCCCATGATTTAAAGCTTGCAGGCCTGAATAGAGTGAACATAAGTGTCGACACTTTATATGAAGAAAAATATGCTGAAATAACAAGAGGTGGAGATATAAATGAAGTTATGGATGGATTGGATGCGGCTGTAGCAGAAGGGCTTACACCGATAAAAATTAATGTTGTTGTAATGAAGGGATTTAATGACGATGAAATCCTAAATTTTGCCCAACTTACATTAAATGAAGCTTTAGATATAAGATTTATTGAACTTATGCCGATAGGTAGCGCAGAAATTTCTGAGAAATATTCGATGATGCCAAGCAGCGAAATCAAAGAATTGCTTAAGGGAATATCTCCAGTTGAATCTAAGAATGAAGTTGCTGAATATTATAAATATCCTGAAGCGATAGGGCGCATAGGATTTATCAGCCCAATGAGTCATCATTTCTGCGATTACTGTAACAAGGTAAGGTTAAC
>CAYRVM010000213.1:0-3127 GCA_964427575.1 uncultured Oscillospiraceae bacterium
TGCATTTCCGCAGGGGCTTCGCTTTGACCCGAGCTACAACCAGAAAGAAGGGTTGAAATGACCAAAACTATTACCAAAGTCATTGTCATTAACTGTTTCTTTTTCATCGTTTTCTCTCCTTTTAATAAATATTTAGTAAATTTAATAACAGACTATATATAAAAAGAACTTAGTTCTTTTGACATAATGAATATACTGTTTTTCCGTTAAATATAGTTTCTAGAATTTTTATATTTTCAATTTCAAGAGCATTTACTTCGAAGGGATCTTTATCAATAACTATAAAATCAGCAAATTTTCCTACTTCCAAGCTTCCTGCATTTTCTTCGTCAAATTTAGCGTAAGCTGCATTTACTGTGTACGACTTAATCATTTCGTAAGGATTTACTCTTTCGTATTTATTTAGCAAATACATAGGATCATCAATATCACTAATATTTTCAAGATTAAAGCTTTTAGAATTGTACAAATTTCTGGTTACACCTGCCTGAATAGCATAAAATGGATTTGGTTTTGGGGTAACTGGATAATCAGAAGAAGATACAATTGTTACCCCACTGTTAATTAGTGAAGCCAAAGGGTATTGAGTGTCGGCTCTTTGCCCAAGCAATGGACGCTCTAAAGCCCACCACATAGTTGGAGACTTGAAATGCCAATATGGCTGAACCCCCGCGATTACATTCAACTTTGCCATCCTATTAATGTCTTCACCGGAGACTAACTGAAGATGAGTAAAAGTATTCCGATACTTCTTAAGTTGTATTCCACTTAAACCCATTTTGTTAAATGCTGCTTCAAGAGCATTAAGCCCTGCATTGACAGCGCCATCTCCGATGGAATGGCAATGTATTTGAAAGCCTTCTTCCATGCATCTTTGGAATGCATATGTCAGTTTATTGTGCTCCCAAAGACAATAGCCTTTATAATCAGAAGACTTACCGGGAACATTCAAATATGGTTCTAAAAGAAAGCCTGTACCACTCTCTACTACGCCGTCTAGGAAAAATTTTGCAGTTGTAAATTTTATGAGAGGAGAATCATAATGCTTTTTAACTTTCAACATATCATCAAGCTGCGTATCTATATCTTCAGAAATACTCATATCTCTTGCCCCTTGAACCCTTAAGTTTAATTCGCCTTTTTCTTCCAAGACTTTGAAAATTTCAAAAGCAGTCGTTCTTGGCTCTACTGTTCCTGGAGGACGAAAAGCAAGTATTGATGTATAGCCAAAAGAGCTCATCAAGTTTTGAAACCATTTAGCAGCTTGATAATTCTGATCGCTAGTAAATGTCTGGTAGGGTACTAATACTCTAGCTCCCTCCCTAAGAATGCCCCAAATCTCTCCAGTTTCATCATCTATTTCCACGATACCGTCATTGGGAACTAAAGTTTTGTTTGATATATTGTACTTTTCAAAAGCCTTTGTATTCATCCAAAAATAGTTGCCGCCAAAGTCAGAAAGTATGATTGGCTTTGTTGAAGAAATTCGATCCAGATGCTCTTTTCTGGGTCCTTTAACACTTTCTAATCCTTCAAAAAAGCTAGCATTAAATCCTCTTCCATAATACAAATCAAGGTTCGGATTACTGGCTACAAAAGACTGGATTTTATCTAAGGTTTCTTGAGCTGACATGGCATCATATAAATTTACATTGAATAAAATATCATAAGCAAGCCCAGGGGCATGCGTATGGGAATCTGCAAAAGCTGGTAAAATAGTTTTTCCTTTCAAATCAACAATCTCAGTAAACTCATTACATCTTGATTCTATATCAGAGTTCTTACCCAAGAAATCAATAAGGCCATCTTTAATGCCTAAAGCCTCATAAGTGTTGTGCGACTCATCAATTGAATATATTTTAGCATTTATATAAACTTTATCTGCCATCTTTATCATTATAAACATCCAATCCTTCCATATAGATTAAAAACTTAATAATATACAAAGCAATTGTTATGCCAAGTATAATTCAACTTAAGTTGTTATGGAATAAAATTGATTAATAATTTATAATAATAAATGTAAGAATCATTTAGGAGGAATAAGAATAATTATGAAGAAAGAAATGAACCATGAAAATACTACGGTAGAAGTCGAAAAAAATTTATTAATTGGAGAGCGAATAGTCAATATTGCAAAAAAGATAGCAACGACAGTCTCTGACCGGATAGACATGGAAAGACTTTCTAAAGATAGACAATATTTGAACTTCGTACAAAATGATTTAATCAAACCAAGTCTTTTAAAATATGCAAAAGGAGAAAAGTTCATTGTTCAGGCTTATTATCAAATAGCGCCTCAAGCAACACCTCAACTTAGCCAGGAAGAACTTATGGTAGGAACAGTGGTTGAGAATAAAGGAAATTGGGAGGTTATCTGTGAGCATGATTTATCCTATGTAAAGGAATGTAATGAGGATAATGAATTCTTAAAGTGGTGGTACTTTGAGTGCATAAGAAAGGGAATTGGAGGATGGACAAGACCATATTTTGATCAATACATTAATCTTGATGTCGTAACATATAGTTTGCCGGTTTATATAAACTCAAAGCTTCTTGGAGTGGTTGGTATTGATTTAGATTATAATGATTTCAGAAAAGTCATGAATCAAAGATTACTCGATAGCATAGGGGATAAAATAGAGACCATACGTAAAGAACATAAATTAATTGGAGAAGAACAATCTTTTTCAGAACAATTTATTAGTGTGGATACTTTAAAATTTGTGAGCAAGGATGATGTAACAAATGGAGTTGTTACGCGAAGCGAAGAAATGGAAGTTGTTATGGAACTAGCTGTAAGGGCCTCAATGAGCGATGCTAATGTATTGCTCCTAGGTGAAACAGGAGTTGGTAAGGATTTTCTAGCAAGGTATATTCATTCGAAATCAACAAATCAAGAAGGACCATATATTGATGTTAATTGTACGGCGATACCAGAAACGCTTCTAGAATCAGAGTTTTTTGGATATGCAAAAGGGGCCTTTACTGGAGCAAAGAATGAAGGCAAGATAGGTTTTTTTGAGGCGGCAAATGGTGGAACAATCTTTTTAAATGAAATTTGAATAGAAAAATAATGAATCATTTAAATAAAAAGGTCAAAGACTTTGGATTCATTAAAACCATT
>CAYRVM010000214.1:0-3049 GCA_964427575.1 uncultured Oscillospiraceae bacterium
TTGCCTTTTCGTTTATTTCAGTCAACTATTCGGTTTGGCTTATAATAGTCAACTTGATCGTCATAGGGGTGGGATTCGCTTTTTTCTCTTCCCCAAACACCAACGCCGTCATGAGCCATGTGGAGAAAAAAGATTATGGTGTGGCTTCCTCAATCCTTGCGACTATGAGATCTTTGGGCCACACCAGCAGCATGGTTGCCGTTACCTTGATCATGTCTTCACACTTAGGAAGTGCGACCTTTGCCCAGGCCAACCCGGCCGACCTCGTCGCTGCGATGAGAGTAGCATTTATTTTTTTCTCAGTCATATGTTTTGTCGGAGTTTTTATTTCTTTGAAAAGAAAGTAATTATTTTATGTTATAATATAAAAAGAAGCTTTTCTAATATGCTTCAAACCATAGGGAGCCGATCCTTTTGAATTAATATCTTATAGGAGGTATATGTCATGGCAACCATTAAATTGAAAGCTGAAAAGAGAATGGAAACGGGAAAAAACAGAGCGAACACAATGAGGGAAAAACATCTAATCCCAGGAGTAATTTATAGTAAAGGTGAAGAAACTCAACACATACAGGTAGATCATAAGGAATTCCAACAAGTTTTTAGAGAAGCTGGAGTTGCATCTATAATTCATATAGCCCTTGCAGGGAAGAGCATCCCAGTAATTATAAGGGAAATACAAAGACATCCAGTAACAAACCAAATTCTACATCTTGATTTCTTGATGTTACATATGAACGAAAAAACACGCATACAAATTCCAATCATCCTACACAACAAAGACAATGTTAGGCTTAAGCCATCAATACTTGCCCAACTAATGGATGAAATAGAAATTGAATGCCTCCCAAAAGACATCCCACATGCCGCAGAAGTTGATGTAGCTGATATCAATTTCTCCACTCCAATCCACGTTTCTGATTTAGACATAGCAAACAATCCAAAAATAACATTACATAGAGAATTAACAGACATCGTTTGCACACTTACAGAACCACCTAGAGCTGAAAAAGAAGCTGTAGTTGAAGAAGTTGAAGCAGCACCAGCTCAATAAAGAGGACAGTTCATGGACATTAGAAAGGGATTAATAGAATTAATAGTTGGCATAGTCCCAATAATATCAATAATATATGTTGTTGTTGGTGTTAAGTTGTATAAGAACAAAGGGAAGAATAATTACAGTTATTTTTCCCTACTTATGTTTGCTGCTGCAATTTATTCGATGGGATACTTTCTGGAATTACATAGCTTTTCAATAAGCACATTGTTAATCATAAGAAATTTCGAATATTTAGGAACAGTTTTCATTCCAACCTTTGGGATTCTTTTTATTGCTGACTTGACAAGAACTGAAATCAAGAAGAGGAACGTTAGCATATTATTTGGAATCTCATTGTCCCTCTGGCTTATTTTCGTAACAAATCCTGTTCATAGTCTAATATATAAAAGCATAGCGCTTAGAATTATTGAGGGTTTCGGAATTGTAGAAACAGTAAAGGGCCCGTTGTTTTATTCGATGCTATTTTACTATGCGGTATTTATATTAACCGCAAGCATATTGCTAATCAAAGCATATAAAGCATCCGAAAGAATTGGACCAAAAAAAGGTTATGGGTTCTTACTAATATCATTCCAATTACCCTGGTTTACAGTCTTGTTTATATTGTTTGGTTGGGATGTTTATATTGATCCAACCCCGGTTACCATAATGATTGTCGCGGGTCTTCTTGGAATAAATGAAATAAGGCATGATGTATTTCAACTTAGCATTAAAAAATGGGAGGAAACCTGTGCAACTTTGGATAGACCTGCAATACTAATCGATAAAAATGAAGAAATCAGAGATATGAATTTACTCGCTGCTGAAATTGTGAGCAATAATAATTTGATTGAAAAAGAACTGATTTTGCAGTTGGAACATAGTTTTTCAACGGACGAGCCAATATCATTCAAAATTAATAATAAGCTCAATTGGTTTGATATAAAGAAAAATGATTTTGATACTAAGAGGAAATTAAAAAGTTACTTCTTTTCGAATGTAACAGAAAGTAAAAATGCTGCAGATGCACTAAAGGAAAGTGAAAGACGACTTATAGCGGCCCAGCAAATGGCTCACGTTGGAAGCTGGGAACTTAATCTTGCAACTAAAGAAATATGGGCATCGGAAGAAGCATTTAATATATATGGGATCGAATATTTATCTTCAATTTTACCTTTAGAAAAAGTTCAACAGGCAGCTGAGAATGAGTATCGAGAAAGCTTGGACAAGGCTTTAGCAAATCTAATCTCAAAAAATGAACCATATGACATTGAATTTAAAATAAAAACATTTAATACAGGAGAAAATAGATATGTTCGTTCAATTGCAAAGTTGATTTATGATGAAAAGGGAAGACCAAGCAAAGTTGCTGGAACAATTCAAGATATTACTGAGCAAAAGAAGAAAGAAGAAGAAGTTTCTTACCTAAGTTATCATGACCAACTCACAGGGCTCTATAATAGAAGGTTTTATGAAGAAGAACTAGGAAGACTTGATACTGAAAGAAACCTCCCATTGACAATTGTTATGGGGGATGTCAACGGTTTGAAACTGGTTAATGATTCTTTCGGGCATTCAGTTGGAAATAAATTGCTCGTAAAAGTGGCGGATATAATTAAAAAAAGCTGCCGTGGAGATGATATTATAGCGAGACTGGGAGGCGATGAGTTTGTCATAATACTCCCAAATACTGAAGGTGCTGAAGCAGAAAAAATGATTCAAAGAATGAATAAGCTAGCGTCTGAAGAAAAGATTGGTGGGCTTGATATTTCGATTTCTTTTGGATATGAAACAAAAATTAAGGAAGACCAGGATATTCAAGATATACTAAGAAATACTGAAGACCATATGTATCGGCATAAGCTATATGAAGGCGCTGGTATGAGAAGTAAAACTATAGAATTAATTATGAGCACGTTATACGAAAAAAATAACAGGGAAATGCTTCACTCGAAAAGGTGGCCGATTCGGCACCGCCGGTACAGGATCTTTCAGCGGTTCGTGCCTACT
>CAYRVM010000215.1:0-3042 GCA_964427575.1 uncultured Oscillospiraceae bacterium
GCAAGCTGAAAACGCCTTGAGAGCTGCAGTCAAAAATGGACTACGCCCAATAATTCAAATGATATACGGTTATACGGGAGAATCGGATGCAACTCTAAAGGAAACTTTTGAATTCTTGAATAGAAATGAAACCTTAAAATATATACAGAGGGGGCAGTCTCATTTTTTCGTTGCAACGCCTCTTCCCGGATCTCCATTGTATCAGGAAGTCCTAGGGAAGGGTCTCATTCCGGATGAAGAACAATACCTTAAGGGGCTTGGCTGGGGATACAATGGAAGTAGTCAGCTGAAAATTAACCTTACTACTTTTCCTGACGATCAAGTATTTTTAAGAAAAGAACAATTTGAAACGCGTCTTATGAGGAGATACTTAATGCGTCATCCTATGGAAATGATCCGTCACACTTCGCGTATCCTTGCCAATGATGGCATCAAATCACTTCCTCGAAAATTCCTTCGTTTTCTAAGGAATGAAGTATAGTTTTATCAAAACATTAATTAATGTACTCAAGAGTTCTTGACCATTTATCTCTCTTTGCTTACATATTCAGTTATGCCCTTGCCTCTGTGGGGGTAGCCGATCCGCCAGCAACTTTTTCCACAGCTTCTGTCCTGCTTGGTCAGAATGGTTAAAAAAACAGAAAATCTGAGAATATATAAAGCCCATATATACAATAATGTCTAAGCACAAAGAAATAGTTGAATTTATAAAAAAACAGTATGGGGATAAGGAATTTATTCCATTGCATGCTCCTGTTTTTAAAGGTAAAGAAAAAGAATATCTTGCAGAATGTATTGATTCTACCTACGTTTCCTATGTTGGTGATTTTGTCAATAGATTTGAAAATTCGATAGCTGAATATATTGGTGCTAAATATGCTGTTGCAACTGCCAACGGGACATTGGCGTTACATGCTGCTTTACTTGTAGTCGGAGTTAAGAGCGGGGAAGAGGTAATAACTCAGGATTTAACATTTGTCGCTACTCTCAACGCAATTTCCTATTGTTCTGCTCGTCCAATCCTAGTTGATAGCGATAAGACAACAATGGGCATGGAGCCTGAAATATTAGATGAGTTTCTATATAAAAATACTGAGTTGAAAAAGGATGGTTGTCATAATAAAAGAACCGGTAAAAAGATTAGCGCCTGTGTCCCTGTCCATATTTTCGGAAATCCTTCAAAAATAGATGAGATTATCACCATTTGTGATAAATATGCAATTCCTGTTGTTGAAGATGCCGCCGAATCATTAGGATCTTATTACAAAGGAAAGCATACGGGAACATTTGGGAAAATAGGGATATTAAGTTTTAATGGCAATAAAATTGTTACTACTGGTGGCGGAGGAATGATTGTTACCGATGATGAACAATTAGCTAAGCAAGCTAAGCATATAACAACAACTGCAAAAGTCCCCCATGCCTGGGAATTTATTCACGACGAGATAGGCTATAACTATAGAATGCCTAATATAAATGCTGCGATCGGCTGTGCCCAAATAGAGCAATTGCCCAATTTCTTATCTAATAAACGTGAGTTGGCTAATATTTATAAGAATTATTTTCAGAATATTAACGTTGAATATTTTGTAGAACCAGCTCAGGCATTTTCAAATTACTGGTTGAATACAATAATTTTAAGGGATCGACTGGAGAGGGATGAATTTTTGAATTATTCTAATGCTCACGGTGTAATGACAAGGCCCGCTTGGAGGTTAATGCATAAATTAAAAATGTTTGGTACTTGTCAAACTACTGTACTGGATAATGCGCAGTGGCTAGAAGATAGAATTGTAAATATTCCAAGTGGAGTCAGGGCAGTATGAACAAAGAAAAATTAATTCTTCTTGGCGGTGGAGGGAATTGCAAATCCTGTATTGATGTTATAGAACAGCAAAATATCTTTCAGATTGTCGGGATTTTAGATATAAAAGAGAAAATCGGACAAAGAGTTTTGGATTATGAAGTTATTGGTACGGATGATGACTTGAAAGTTTTGATAAAAAAATACCATAATTATTTTATTACAATTGGACAAATAAGAACTGTTGAGCCAAGACGAAGTTTATTTTCGATCTTAAAACAGCTGCAAGTAAATATACCGTCGATTATATCACCTAGAGCTCACATATCTAAACATTCTCTTGTAAGCAAGGGGACAATTGTTATGCATAATGCAGTAATCAATGCTGGAGCCAATATTGGAGAGAACTGTATTATTAATACAGGGGCAATAATTGAACATGACGCTATTATTTCTGACCATTGTCATATTTCAACAGGAGTTATTATTAATGGGGGAGTTAAGGTTGGTGAAAGCTCTTTTGTAGGAAGTGGAAGCATAACTAAAGAATATATCGATATCAAAAGTGGATCTTTTATAAAAGCACAAAGTTTGGTGAAAAACTAATGATGAAAAATAAATCAGTATTTATTATTGCTGAGATAGGCGTTAATCATAATGGCGACATGAGGATTGCCAGAAGATTAATTGATGAAGCAAAGGAAGCTGGGGCAAATGCTGTCAAATTTCAAACATTCAAAACGGAGAACCTTGTAAGTATAAATGCCAAAAAGGCAGAATATCAATTGAAAACTACTGATAAAAAAGAAAGTCAGTATTTAATGCTCAAAAGCTTAGAGTTATCTAAAAATAATCATATAGATTTAATTAGATATTGCAAGAATAAAGGGATTAAATTCTTTTCTTCTGCATTCGACGAGGAAAGCGTCAGGTTATTATTGGATTTAGGTGTGGAATTAATAAAAATACCTTCAGGCGAAATTACTAATTTGCCATATCTTCGATTGATTGGGGAATGTAAACGTAGAATTATCATGTCAACTGGCATGGCCACAATGAAAGAAATACGAGAAGCCTTGGATATTTTAAGAAAAAACGATACGCCAAAAAGGAACATTTCATTGTTGCATTGTACCACCGAGTATCCGACACCCTATTCGGAAGTTAATTTGAAAGCTATTAGAACAATGAGGGAGAAGTTTGGCTTGGATGTGGGCTATTCTGATCATACCGAGGGG
>CAYRVM010000216.1:0-3034 GCA_964427575.1 uncultured Oscillospiraceae bacterium
GTTTGATTTGCCGGTTGATATTTTGTAGCGGTAAACGCAGGTTCGCAACTGTTTATCATTCACTGGGACGTTGGAGCATTGATGGATGCAAAAGATTGCACGGACTTGGGGAAGATGGAAAAAGCACTGGAGGCCTATCATGGCGAGTTGCTCGATGGGAAGGATTATCTCTGGAGCTATGATCTTCGGCAAAATTTCTGCAATACCTATTTGGACATTGCAACCAACTTGGCAAATACATATATGAACGCCGATGAGCTAGCTAAAAGCATCGATGCCCTAGAATCAACATTGAAATTTTGCCCCTACCATCCCAAATCGATGCGACTGCTAGAAACAATAGCGTCAAAAAACAACATAACCGCCGACCTCGCAGAGCGGATCCGAACCATCCAAGCCAAACAATCCGACATAGATTAAATACCAACAATCTGACATCGAATAAACAATGAATTTGGATTCATACCAAATGACATCAAGCCCCGGGAGCCAAGAAAATTGGCCCCGGGGTTTTTTCATTCTTGTAAGTTTTTTGTAAGGAAAGGTTATTATAATATATTCATAATAAATTTTAAGATTAATTCTGGAATTAATCTTTGGCAAATATTAAAAAAGGAGATAAGAAAATGAAAAACAGAAAGAAAGTAATCAGTTTTATTTTGACATTAATGTTACTACTCGGGCTAATGCCAATGGGATTTAGCGGCGGAGTTGATGAGGTGTATGCGGAACCAGGACCAACATATGCAACAACATTTACAAGCGTGGCCGGGGTATATCAAATTCGTAATGCAACAGAATTGACGTCGTTAGCAGCTTTTGTTAATGATGGAAATGCAATGTCGGGGGTGAGTTTTGAAATTCCTGCTGGATCAACGATTGATTTAACGGGGGTAGCAATCTGGACACCGATTGGATATGGATATAATAATGGTGAAGTTCAAAATATCTTTTCTGGGATTTTTGATGGGAATAATAGTACAATTTCAAACTTGAAATTTTCAACAACGGCAGCAGTAGAGCATGTTGGTCTTTTTGGCCATACATCGGGAGCATCAATACAAGACTTAAACATGGAGGGTGTAAGTATCTCAGCTGCAAATGGCAATAACGTCGGAGGTCTTGTTGGATATGCTGAAGAGACAATAATAGCTGGAGTTAATGTCTCGGGGACAATCATTGGATTTAACCATGTAGGAGGGTTAATCGGATATAACAAAGGCCAATCAATAACCAATTGTTACACAAATGTAGGTGTGACTGGTGATGGTGGCCATGATGTAGGAGGGTTAATTGGATCTAATGAAAATGCTAATATTACAAAATCTTATGCAATTGGATCTGTAATTGGCGAAGAATATGTTGGTGGTCTTGTAGGAAAGATGAGTGGAAATACAATTCTCTCATCATATGCTTCAGGAGCAGTTACAGCAATCAGAATTGTTGGGGGACTTGTTGGAGAAGCTACTGGTTCAGCTGTTACAATAACGAGTTCTTATGCGATTGGACTAGTTACTGGAACTACAACTAAAGGCGGATTGGCGGGGTATGCTTCAGGAGCAAGCATCACTGGCTCTTTCTGGAATACTTCAACATCGGGGATAACAACCGGTGATTATGGAACACCTAAGAATACAACTGAGATGACTACAAATTCATCTATTTATACTGAAGCAGGTTGGAATTTTGCTGCGGATGGCACTTGGAGAATGGGTATTGCAAGCAATAAATATCCTGTATTTATTCCACCGCTAGTTGAATACTCACAGGTGAATTTCGATTCAACAGATTCAGGCCAGCTTAATCTTCAAGGGACTCCAAGCCCAGCAGCGATTTCAAATGGAGCAATAATATTGACAAGATCGGCAAGTGGGCAGGTTGGCTCTGCTTTCTTCAATCAAAAGATTAAGCAAAAGGATGGTTTCAGCAGTTACTTTAAGTTCTACTTAAATGATCAGAGTGGAGGTGGAACTGGAGGAGCGGATGGTATAATATTTGTTATGGCTAGCACCGCTAACAAGTATGGTAGTGTAGGTGGTGGAATGGGTTATGGTGATATCACGAGTAGTGTAGGCATTGAATTCGATACATTTGATAATGACGGTGCCGATCCTAGTAGTAGCCATATAGCTGTTAATGTAAACGGGCAAGATATTATAAGCACGAGTCCAGTTGCAGTAGTTGATCTTGGAGGCGCATATTTTCATTCAGGGACGAATATTCCATATTATGCTTGGGTTGATTATGACGGAGCAACTTTATCAACTTTCATTAGTAAAACTGCTACAAAACCTTCAACGGCTAATATGACTGCTAATATTAAGGTTGAAGATTATGCAGGAGATGAATACTATATAGGATTCACAGCTGCAACTGGTGGAAGCTATCAAGAACAGAAAATTTCTGAATGGAAGTTTGTAAATAAGAACAGACCATGGGCATCAGCTGATGGAGCAGAAGCGGCGGTTGTCACTCACCACCACAGCGACCCAATAGTTGTGGTTACAGAGCCGGTTAGGAATCTTCTTAGATTCAACATCGGGCATATCGATTCCTTCTTAATATTAGGATCTTCAGCTGAAATACTTAAGCCTATGGATGTAGCACCAATTATAAGGGGAGATCGCACTTTGCTTCCAATTAGGTTTGTAGTTGAGCCATTGGGTGGGACAATCATTTGGAATGAGCCAGAGCAAAAGGTTACAATTACAAGGGGAGATACAATCATTGAACTTTGGATTAATAAAAACATTGCTAAAGTTAACGGAGTTGATAAAGTAATAGATCCTGATAATGCTTTAGTAAAACCAATCATCGTTAAACCAGGAAGAACTATGCTTCCAGTCAGATTCATATCTGAAGCACTTGGATGCACAGTTGATTGGAATCCGGTAAATGAGGAAGTAACAGTTTCTGGTTGGTAGGATAATCAAATATAAGGCATTTCAATTATTCGGGTAGACTCTAAGAAAATATTGAATAAAGTATTCGGCAGGTAGGCTAGGCTTACCTGCCATTTTCTTGTAAGTTTTTT
>CAYRVM010000217.1:0-1326 GCA_964427575.1 uncultured Oscillospiraceae bacterium
CTAAAAGATCAAATAACAAAAAATATAATTGACCTGGATGAAAAACAAGCCGAAGAATTCCTAAAAGGTCAAGATATTTTATTAACTAAAGAAAATCAAGAACATTACAAAAATACAAAAGAACAACCAGGATTTAAAGTAATAAGAATCAAAGGTACAGATGAGTTCATAGGAACAGGAAAATTAAGTGAACAAAGAATAACAAACTACATGCCTAAAGAGAGAAGACTTAGATAATATTTCCATACAATAATCCTTATAAACTAATAAAATTAAGAAAAAAGATGACAAATCAACCAAGTGAAGAATTTAAAGAATATAGAATGTTAGATGGGGATTGTTGGTGGTTACAAATCACCAACAATCCATATATTAATTTTTAGCCGCGAATTTACTAAAAAAAAAAAAAAAAATGACATTAACAATTTTGGTTTTCTTTATAAGATATGTTGATATTGCAATGTTTCCTAATACTTTAAATATGTAACTTAATAAGGTAAAAATTATTTGAAAAATTTTAGGCTTGGCATAAAATATGCTTTAGTTAAATAAGTACTAATTTATTTATGGGCTTTTCCAAAGACTTTAATTAATTGTGAAAAGCGAAGTTGTTACTAATAAGATTATTGAGGAGGAAAAAAAATGACATCTGAAAAGAAATCAGAACAAAAGTTGGAAAAAATCGGAGAAAAACTGACCAAATTCCAGACACCTCACACTTATGCTATCATTTTTTTCGTAGTTGTAGTATTTTGGTTAATGACTTTCATTATCCCTGCTGGTAAATTTAACACACATGAGGTTCAATATACCAACCCTGATGGAAGTACTAAGACAAAGACAGTGCTTATAGCTGATTCATTTAGATATAGTTATAATCTAAACACAGCTAATATTGCGACTGAACTTACAGCACTAGCTGGTGACACTTCAAAACTTGAAGAACTAGGCGTAGACAAGGCAGCATTGGATGCTTTCATAGCTACCGACCCTACTACTTGGGATCAAGGACAACTTGACGAGCTTGGACTAACAGATGCAGTATTGTATGATTTATACGGTGAATCAATCTATGATACTAGCAAAAAACTTCACAAAGTTGCTAATGTTTGGGGAACAGATGATTACTATGGATTCGGTTTCTTGAACTATATCTTTGAAGGTCTTGTAACAGGCAGTAAATATGGATCGGCTGTTGGTATTGTAGCTTTGATTCTTGTTGTCGGAGGTGCTTTCGGCATTATAATGAGAACTGGAGCAATCGACGCTGGTATCTATGCTTACATTAGAAAAACTAAAGGATATGAAAAATTTGCACTTCCATTA
>CAYRVM010000217.1:1336-3022 GCA_964427575.1 uncultured Oscillospiraceae bacterium
GAGTTAGCCATCATCCCTACACTTTTTATCATCTTCTCTTTAGGAGGAGCTACTTTTGGAATGTCTGAGGAGGTAATTCCTTTTGCCATGATAATGGTTCCATTTGTAATTGCCCTGGGATACGACTCAATTGTAGCTGTAACAGTTACATTTGTAGCATCACAAGTTGGTAATGCAACATCATGGATGAGCCCATTCAGCGTTGCAATCGCACAAGGTATTGCTGAAATTCCAATTTTATCAGGAACCCCATTTAGATTGACAATGTGGGTAGTGATAACTGGAGCAAGCGCTGCATATATGATGGTTTATGCAGAAAAAATTAGAAAAAGACCTGAACTTTCAGTTATGCACGAAGCAGATGGTTATTTTAGAAATAGAGCAGCTTTAACAACTGAAGAAGAAAAGAAATTTGTACTCGGCGATAAAATTATATTAATTGAAATGCTTGCTGTCCTAGTGTGGATTATCTGGGGAGTTACTCAGAAGGGATATTATATTCCTGAAATCGCTTCACAGTTCTTCGTAATGGGATTTTTAGCAGGTGTAACTGCAATAATCTTCAAACTCAATGGAATGACAATCAATGAAATGGCTTCATCCTTCCAAAAGGGTGTTGCAGACCTTGCAGGAACAGCAGTAGTTGTTGGTATGGCTAAAGGTATATTGCTTGTATTAGGTGGAGCTGATGCGACACTTCCATCAACTCTAAACACAATGCTTCACGGTATAGGAGAAGCTCTTAAGGGTACTCCAGTTGTTGTTGCAGCTTGGTTTATGTATGTGTTCCAAAGTTTATTCAACCTTGTTGTTACATCAAACTCTGGACAAGCAGCGTTGACAATGCCAATCATGGCTCCATTATCAGATGTTGTAGGCGTATCTAGACAAATAGCAGTTTTAGCATATCAAATGGGATCTGGATTCGTAGACGCATTCACACCAGTTTCAGCTAGTTTGATTGGTGTCTTGGGTGTAGCAAGAATTGATTGGATTAAATGGGCTAAGTTCCAAATCAAGATGCAAGGATTCTTCTTCTTAATGGGAACTATTGTAATAATTATTGCTGTTGCAATAAACTTCCAATAAGAAAACACTACAAATTTGATTTGGGCTAAAAACCCTCTTAGGAGTTAAACTCATGATAACAATAATAAAGAATGCAAAAGTATATATGCCTGAGTACCTAGGAATCAAGGATATACTAATAATTGGTGATAAAATCGGAGCCGTTGGTGACAACCTATCTGCAGATTTGGGAAAATCAGTAGAAATAAATATTATCGACGGTTCTGGAAAATCTGTTGTCCCTGGCTTCATCGATTCACATGTACATATGCTAGGTGGCGGAGGCGAAGGTGGTTTTAAAACAAGAACACCTGAGATAATGCTTACAGACCTAACCACAGCTGGTATTACAACAGTTGTTGGTTGCCTCGGAACCGATGGAGTTACCCGCAACATGATGTCCCTTTTAGCTAAAGCCAATGGTCTTTCTGAAGAAGGTTTAACCACGTATATCTATACTGGATCATATCAAATTCCTGTAAAGACATTGACAGGTGAGATTATGAAAGACCTAATGGCAATTGATAAGATAATAGGCGTAGGAGAACTTGCGATTTCTGATCATAGATCCTCACAGCCTACTTACGAAGAATTCTCAAAGATTGCTGCAGAAGCAAG
>CAYRVM010000218.1:0-2993 GCA_964427575.1 uncultured Oscillospiraceae bacterium
TCTTGCAAGTAATTCCTTATGTTTACGTTTAATTTCTATATGATTCATTTTATACTCCTAGACTCTTATGCTGTGTATTAGACTATCCATGTTGGTTAAACCTTTGATAAAAACCGTTCAAATTTTTTGATTGGCACATTAAATTTATTACTAAGTCCTACAATATTCAATGCCGATTCAATTTGTTGTGCCAATTTCCTGATTGCTTCGGGTAATGACTTATCTGTTTCTGTTATGTTTAAATCAGCAAGAATTACCATCCATTCGGTCTCTTGGTCTTTAATCTCTATTTTTATTTCTTCCATATCTATTATCCTTTCAATATGTTTATTAATGTATCAACATAATCTCTGTTTATCTTACCATCATTTACTGCCTTTAATATGGTTTTAGCAGCCTTGTATGGGTCTGTTGGGTTCAACTGAATCGGAGTTATTCTAAAACCCGCTTCAACTGCGGCGGCATTGGGGGACATCTCTCTATTAACAACCTTTTCTAATAACCCCGGAGCTTCCTTCTTCAACCTCCGCAGGGTGTAATCGAGTGACGTGCCTTGGATAGCCTTAGTTTGGTCATTCATTATATTATTATGATTGACCTCTTTTTGGACATGCTGATTGTTACCTTCGGGATTATTCGGCCCGCCCGGTTTCTTGGTTGTCATTTCATTAATGAGTATTATTGCCTCACCATCGTGTTGACATAGGGCTTTAACTTGTTCAATGGAAGAACCTAGACCTTCTAATACTGGAGTTTCCACAAAAGACCTAAAGTCCGGCTGTGTATAAACTTCCTTTGTAGTTGGGTCAATCCAGCCCTGTTCCCACACTCTCTTTTTTATTGCATCCTTCAGAAATGTAGGGAACATAAGTAGACCATGACCTCCATCTTTGTTAAGGCGTATAATCCTCCTTACCAGTTCACCGTTGTTCTCTAATGGTTGAGACATCTATTTACCAATCCAAAAGGTAATATCGTCTTTGTGTTCGATTAAGAAATTCCTTTTTTCTATTAATTTAGAAACATCACCCACCTTACCTTGAGACTCAATTCCCAAAGAAGTATTACACCTAGAATGAATCCTAGAAAACAACACGTCCTTTTCACAGCCGGTCTTTTGGCTAATCTCTGTGGCAATAAGATTAACAAGTGAAGTGATAGCTCTTTTCTGTGCGCTTAGTTGTTGGTCGTGTCTATTGCCACCCAACGGCGATACAATTATTGATTTTCTGTCATCAATCTTTGCATATTTAATAATGTCTGCAACTATTGTTTCTGGGATATTTTTGGCTTCGGGATTTGTCGTTTGATACTTCCTGGCCAGGTCAATGTCTTCTATCGTAAATCTTTTTTCGTTATAATAATGGCCGTTTTCTTTCCCATTGGCGTCTATGTTTATAAAGAACCGACTTCTAGGTTTAGCTTCAAATTTCTCCATATCAAAATCATCAAAATGGATAGGTTGGAGGGAGTTAGCATACGCAATAATCTCTTTCTTGATTGATTCTACATATTTGATAAATGTAGGATGTTCAGGTAGGTAGACCCACGCTTCGTCATTCTCTATTCCTTTAATGTATCGGCCAACCCTAAAAATAACTTGCCAGAAAAACCCTTGTGTTTGAACATTTGTTCCATATACGGCTACTCTAGCACGAGGAATATCTATCCCTTCAGTAACTTGTCTCACAGATATTAGCCATTTTGTGTCGCTTTTAGAAAAGTTTACAATCTTGTCATGGCTATCTGGGTCGTCTGATACAGCTATTATTGCATCGCTATTGGTTTGTTTTATAAACTTTAAAGCTTTATAAGCGTGATATTGGTCTACACAGAAGACAAGTCCTCCTGCATTAGCATGTGTAGTAGACCTTATTTTATCTAATCTGTCGTCTGCATCCTTAAACATCTTCTGGAAAAACTGTTTTTCTGGGTCTAGCGCTGACCTTAGCCTCTGATTTGATTCTTCATCGTTAAGTGCTGTTTCAAAATTAGCTTCTATGGCCCCGTTTCGGCCAACCCAGGTCATAACACCATCATAATATGGAAAAATGAGTGTCCTAACCACTTCTCCTTCTTCTAATGCTTCAGAATAAGAATATTTAAAGTCGGGGACGCATTGTTCGTCTTTGGCATATTTTACAAAAGGGATTGTCTTCTCGTCACCTCTAAATGGTGTTCCAGACATTCCTATTATGAGAGGTGAATCATCAAAGGCTAATTTAGCGTTTATTCCCCAAGTGTTGCCATCACTAAGGTGGTGTATTTCATCAAATATAATAACAGCATTCGCAGCCTTGGTTATTTCCTTTAGTCGCTCTGCGTTTTTATAAAGAGCTAATATTTGGTAACATAATGACCAACCTTGTGTTTCTATAGATGACGATAAATCAATCTCGAAATTTTCTGAAAGGTTGATTCCCAGTTTTGCAGCCTCGTCTACCCATTGTGTTCGTAGAGATTGTGTGGGAGAAACGACAATGATTTTATAGTCAGCTTCGGAAAGTTCATGCAACAAAAGCCTGATTGCCATTATTGTTTTTCCTGCGCCGGGAGTTGCTTCCAACAAGAAGCGGTTCTGATTTGTCTCTTTTCTAAGTTTAAGGTATTTATCAAACACCTTTTCTTGCCAATCTCTTAGCTTGATTTCCACTATTTATTTTGCTCCTTTCTTTAGATTACACTTTTTGCAAAGTGCTTGAGCGTTTCTTAGATATGTTGAGCCACCTTTGCTGTAAGCAGCTATGTGGTCTACTTGCCAATCTTCTGGTAAATTAATTCCGCATATTTGACATTTCCCATTAGCTCTAAGGTAAACTATTGCTCGTTCCATTTTAGAGAAACATCTTCTCATTACTTATTTCTTCTTCCCTCTACCATTTAGCATCCTAGTAACTGTTTTGTGACAAGTTGCACATAATGTTGTTAAGTTATCTAACTCATAGAAGCATAGTTCTAATGGTTTTGAATGTTTGCGATGGTGAACTTGTAGT
>CAYRVM010000219.1:0-2726 GCA_964427575.1 uncultured Oscillospiraceae bacterium
GGAAGAATGCTATGTTTTGAACTTGTGGATTCTAAAATGGTCAGTACACTATTTAAGACGGAGGAAGAACTATTGACAAATTTATTTAAGATCCCGTACTTCTATAAATTACTCAAGTTTCGGGGTTGAATTTCAAGTGTGATTTATCAATATTCATGAGGCTTTCCGAAGGTATTTCTCTTCCATTTCTTTTTCAAAAATATCAATTATCGATTTACTCAAAATATTTTCATCAAGCATGATCCGAATAAAATCTACCGGATTTATTTCAAGTCTGCATAGTATTGATGATACCAACTCAACAAACAACCCAAATAATTTTTCAGCAAGTGTGTCTTCGATCATTTCATGTTGAACATCTCTGAATACTCCTCCAATTGTATCGTATGCCTGGAACCGTTTTTTCAGGCTCAACATCATGTATGTGATCATGATGATTGAGATATCTGCAATCTGTGCATCAAAATCGTTTGATTGGCATTTTCCAAGCCGGAGATACCCTTTCGCCTCTTTGAAAAAAACTTCGATACCCCAGCGAATTTGGTAAATCCTGATTGCATCGTTATATGTTAACGACAGATTATCAGTCAGTAAAGCATTCCAGGAAGATTGATTTGCATACTGAGAAAAGAAAATGCGTACCAACATTCCTTTGTAGCCAACATCTATGGTGTAATAATGGGACTTCAATTTTCGTGAGCGTTTTACATCCATGGTAGCCTTACACTTTTCAAGTAGTTTGGCGGCATTGTAGGATTTGCCCTTCAGATCATATTTGGCATTTCCAAATTTGCACATGCCAAGAATGAACATACATGGATTATTGAAAGCAAACCGTATCAATTCTTCGCACATGAACCAACTATCAACCAGAATATAATCGGCAGTGATCCCTTTATTGATTGCATTATGGATCATGCTGATAAGTGATGCGACCTTGCTTTTCCGTATTTCAGCAAAACGACCCGCTCCAGGTGAATTGACATCCCTGTCTTTTTTATACCTCGCTTTTAGTTCTTCAGGCTTCAATCCAAAGGGTTTCTTCAGGTTTTTCCCGATCTCATTGTGCAAGGAAAAATCAATGGGGACAAAGTTCGTGCTATCCCAATACGCCAGAAAAAGACCTTTGAAGCCCAGGATTGAACGATGAAAAACATGATCCCATATACGGCTGATTCCTTCCAGCGTTTTGCCACGTTTGTCAAGGGCGGTATCATCCGCAATAAAACACTTTATTCCATTGGTGTTGGCGGTTGCAGATCGTTGCTTCAAGGTTTCAAAACGAAGAAACATTGCCATGACAAGCGACCTCCAGTTGGTCATAGGAGTGTTTTTAATACCATAGTATGCGTCTTTACCGGCATCTGTATTATCACCCAGCGTTCTTACACAACGGAATATGGTCATTTGTCCAACAGTCATAAGAATTAATTTCAGGAAAGCTTCACTAAATGGAATCCCATTCCTTTTGAGACTTCTGAATAATTTCGACAGTTCATCGCTTTTAAAATGTTTGAATAATCCAACTATAGAATACTCTTTTTGTTTCTCGTCCTTTAAAAAACATTGCAGTTCATGAATGCTTTTTGTACTTTTGGTTTGTGGAGTCATCTCGTTTGGTTTATTGTTTCTAACTAATTCAAATATAACCAAATAAAGGGATTTCTCCACACTTTTTGTTGAAATGTTATGATTAGCTTATTAACATAGGTTATCGCTTAATTTATTGATTTTTGAACCCCGAAACTTGAGTAAATACATCTGATGTTTTTTGAGCTATTAGATTGGATTAGAACATCAAGACAAACCAATGGATTATTACAATGGATTGAAGATTCAAAGATTCATCCTAAATATAAGATTAAAGCTCTTAATTTTTATTGTTGTACTGTTTATAATGAAATAGATGATGATACGATAGAGAATATAATACTCCCACTTGACCTATATTTGTTTAATCGAAAACAAATTCCGTTCACAGATAGACCTAAAGGTTTTCTTGAAAGCATAGCAAAAGTAAAAAATCCATTCATCCCTTCAGTTCTTGAAAAAGATTTTTCAAATTTGGAAATCAGTTTAGCTTCAATAAAATCCATATTAGATTTATTAGACTTATTATATAGAAACTATCCACTCATAAAAGACATACTCCCAATTCGCAATACCCAATACACTAGCGAAGAGATAGCATATCTTATTGATAAATATGACGAACTTTTCCACCTTTCTGGAAAGTTCTCGATACAAAACAAGTACAACTATTTTTGGGCAGCACAAACCGAAGATGTGTTTCATGAAAAAATAAATGTGAGTTGGGCAACCTCCATTATGAAGGGACTTGGTTTGGCACACTATTCTGGGCAACAACTTTTAGCATTTACTGACATCATCCCAGGTCATATGCACAAACGTCCTCGATTTATTCATTCAAATTTTTATGAGTACTTCCTCCCCTCAAACAAAATAGATGGTTATGGAAGGGCGTTATCATTAGAAAACTTCAATGAATCATTTAAAGAATGTATTGTTAAAGATTATGTGCTCAGCAATAAATCCCATATTCATTTTTTTGGACAAGCCAATAGTTACAGCCCACCAACAGAAAAAGAGTGGATGATATACTACCAAAGTAGATGTATTGCACATTATAATTGGGCAAAAACCCAAAATGCTAGTTTATTAAGTGATTTTAAAATGAATATAGAAGCAAAAAGCACCTATTTATG
>CAYRVM010000219.1:2736-2952 GCA_964427575.1 uncultured Oscillospiraceae bacterium
TAAAATGTTTATGTGATGAAGACATTATTCTTTGATAATTTAGATTCATTTATTCTTCAATTTTCCGATTGGAAATATTTTAAACAATTGAATTGGATTGAAGAGCTTTTAAAATTTAGTCATACATTCCCACTTGACATTCCTTATAATGAAAATAATCCAAGTGAGTTAATTATAATCATATACTCCATTCTTAATCAGTCAACAAAGAAGTTA
>CAYRVM010000220.1:0-1158 GCA_964427575.1 uncultured Oscillospiraceae bacterium
GTGTAATTTTAACAATGCACGCGCATGCCTTTCTGTCAGATTATTATCAGATAGTATCTTTTTTACCATTGGAGCAAGTTTAAGTAACCTGATCTTGTTTGCAATTGTAGATTGGCTCTTACCAATTTTCTGTGCAAGGTCTTCCTGTGTAAAACCATGATCATTAATTAAATTATTATAACCTTCAGCCTCTTCCATATAATTTAGATCTTCTCTTTGCAGGTTTTCTATCAATGCTATTACTGCTGAATCGTTATCATTAACATCTACAATAATAGTTGGAATTTCCTTCAATCCCGCCATTGTGGAAGCTCTTAGTCTTCTCTCTCCTGCTACTAACTCATAATGATTTGTAGAAATTCTCCTTACATTAATGGGCTGAATTACCCCATATTGCTTAATCGATTCACTTAACTCTTCAAGAGCTGCCTTATTGAACTGTTTTCTCGGTTGATATGGATTAGGTCTAATGTTTTCAATATTAATATAAGTAATATTCCTTGATTCATTTGTTTTTTCTACCCTTAGGGTCTGTAGTTTATTCTCTAGCATTTTTGCACACCCTCCTTTTGTACTTTATGACAAAAATATTCTCCATTCATTTCAATATTTCCTTTTTTTTATTCATAGAATCGTTCGTGCAAATATGCTATATTACTACATTTTCTGAGTTATTTTAAAGGTTCTTTAGAAGGTTTTCCTGCTTTTCTAGGATATTTTGTCGGAGTTTGTCGAAATTTTCTTACCATAATTATATTTCTTTTATTATCACTGAAAGGTAAAGTAAACTCTTTGACAACTTCGATTTTTCCTCCAAGTATTTCAAGCGCCTTTTTTGAATTTTCCAATTCTTCCATATTACCGCCTTTCATTGCAATAAATACTCCTCCTACCTTTACATATGGAAGACAGTATTCAAGTAATACAGGAAGGTTAGCTACTGCTCTTGCAGTTGCAATATCAAATTTTTCTCGAAAATCTGAATTTACACCAAATTCTTCAGCTCTTGCATGTACGGCCTTAATATTTTTAAGTTTAAGTTCATTTATAATTAGATTTAAAAATTTAATCCTCTTTTCAAGTGAATCCAATAAAGTAACTTCTGCTGACAGATGTGCTATTTTTAGAGGTATTCCAGGAAAACCAGCACCAGATCCA
>CAYRVM010000220.1:1168-2936 GCA_964427575.1 uncultured Oscillospiraceae bacterium
TATTGCTTTCTAATTGATTTTTTCATTCCATTCTTTTAGAAGCGTGGCATATTTGTTGAAATTATCAACTTGATCAACTCCCAACTCTACGCTATATTGGGCCGAACCCATAGTAAGCAATTCCAGAACACTTAAGTCCTTCTGATCTATTTGCTCCCTCTGATCTATTTCCACTCTTTGCTCTAGCTCCATCTGTTTCACTTCCTTCCGAATTGCTCTAGATAAATAATCAACACCGAAATATCCGCTTGTGAAACTCCAGAAATTCTAGACGCTTGGCCAACAGATAGAGGCCTAACCTTATCCAGTTTCTGTCTGGCTTCAAGTCGTAACCCCTGAATTTCTGAGTAAATAATGTTATTTGGCAGTTTCCTATTTTCTAATCGTTTGAATTGATCCACCTGAATTAGCTGTCTTTTTATATATCCTTCGTATTTTATGGATATTTCCACTTGTTCTTTAATCGCATAGCTTAGCTCTCTTCTGCCATCATCTACTACCTCAAGATTATCATAATTTACTTCAGGTCTTCTTAAAAGCTCTGCTAATTTAGCTCCAGTATTAACACGTGTACTTCTGATTATATCTAGAAAGCTATTTAATCTATCGTTTGGTGGCAAAACTGTTTTTTCAAATCTTGTTATTTCATGTTCTATCATTTGCTTTTTATCAACAAATTTATTGTATCTATTTTGGCTTATCAAGCCTATCTCATACCCTATAGGGGTCAACCTTAAATCTGCGTTATCTTGCCTAAGTAATAATCTATACTCTGACCTTGAAGTCATCATTCTATATGGTTCACGAGTACCCTTTGTTACGAGGTCATCTATAAGAACGCCAATATAGGCTTGAGATCTATCAAGCACAAGAGGTGATTTATCCTTAATTTTTCTAGCTGCATTTATACCTGCCATCAATCCTTGTGCACCAGCTTCCTCATAGCCTGAGCTGCCATTTATTTGTCCTGCTGAAAATAATCCTCGAATATTTTTGAATTCAAGTGATAAGTCTAACTGTGTCGGATTGATACAATCATATTCTATAGCATAAGCGCTCCTCATAACACTTACATTTTCGAGGCCTGGTAGAGTTCTCATCATTGCAATTTGTACGTCTTCAGGCAAACTACTCGACATGCCCTGCAAATACATTTCCTGCGTTCCAAGACCCATTGGCTCGACAAAAATTTGATGTCTGTCTTTATCTGCAAAACGTACCACTTTGTCTTCAATTGATGGACAATATCTTGGCCCTATCCCTTCAATCATTCCTCCATAAAGCGGTGATCTATGTAGGTTTTCTTTTATAATTCTATGTGTTTTCTCGTTAGTATAAGTAAGCCAGCAAGATACTTGATCTTTTTGAATATTTTCATTTTCAAAAGAAAATGGAATGATTCTATCGTCACCAGGCTGTTCCTCAAGTTTTGAAAAATCTAGACTTCGACAATTTAACCTTGCAGGGGTTCCTGTTTTAAATCTGAAAAGCTCAATCCCTATTGATTTTAAGTTTTCTGACAATCTATTTGCTGGAAACAGTCCATCAGGTCCTCCACTGAAACTAATATCACCAATAATTATTTTGCCTTTTAAGTATGTTCCAGTAGTTAGTATTGCGGCTTTACAATGAAAAATTGCACCAGTATGAGTTTTTACACCAGCTATATTTCCTTTATCCAAAAGAATTTCCACTATCTCAGATTGTCTTATATCTAAATTATCCTGATTTTCTAGTACACTTTTCATTTCCATTTGGTATTTACGCC
>CAYRVM010000221.1:0-531 GCA_964427575.1 uncultured Oscillospiraceae bacterium
CTCCTAGGAGTTGAACCCCAAAGCTCATGTCCATAATTTCAACAGGATGTCCATCTGCAGCGGCTATATTTACAAGTCTTCCGTCAGCAATGACATTTACCCATTTACCATTTGGAAGCTTATATCCCATTATATTTTTACGCATTTCTTTCTTTTCAATTTGGATTTTTTCTAAACCTTCCATATCAACTTCTACATTGAAATGTCCAGCATTGGTTAGGATTGCTCCTTCTTTCATTGTTAGCATATGCTTGGTTGTGATTATATGGTGGCATCCAGTCGCTGTCACAAAGATATCACCTATCTTAGCTGCATCATCCATCTTCATAACTTCAAACCCATCCATAACAGCTTCAATTGCTCTTACTGGATCTATTTCAGTTATGAAAACTCTGGCTCCAAGTCCCTGCGCTCTCACAGCAATTCCTCTACTGCACCAGCCATAGCCTGAAACCACAACTCTTTTTCCAGCAATGATTAAGTTTGTGTTCCTCATAATGCTGTCCCAAGTAGATTGTCCAGTACCGTATC
>CAYRVM010000221.1:541-2910 GCA_964427575.1 uncultured Oscillospiraceae bacterium
GGTGTTTGCATTTTGCATCATTAACAGCAATCATCGGAATCTTTAGAGCCTTGTCTTTTTCCATCGCTCTAAGTCTGATAACTCCTGTCGTAGTTTCTTCGCATCCGCCCCAGACATTTGCAAGAAGATCTTGCCTCTTGGTGTGAAGCATATTTATAAGATCCCCACCATCATCGATTATAATGTTTGGCCCAAACTCTAAAGCTTTTTCTATGTGGCTTTCATACTCGGCTCCAGTAGCGTTGTGCCAGGCGAAAACTTTCATTCCTGAGTCTGCAAGTGCCGCACATATATCGTCTTGTGTTGAAAGCACGTTGCTGCCTGTTACCGACATGTCCGCTCCAAGTTCAGCAAGTACCATGCAAAGGTATGCTGTTTTCGCCTCTAAATGTACAGACAGGGAAACTTTTACTCCTGCAAATGGTTTTTTGTCCTTATACATTTCAAGCAAGCTATTTAGTACGGGCATGTTTTTCTTTGCCCAGTCAATCTTTTGGTGCCCCAAAGGTGCAAGTTTTATATCTCTAACCACATAATTGTTCATTTCTCTATCGCATGATTTCTCCTTCGCAAAAGCTCTGGTCATGCTCTCCTTTTCAATATATTTTATTTTAATTTATAAATTACAACTTTTTTGTCTCGTATGTTTCTTTATATCATAATTTAGGCCCTTTATAAAGAGAAAAATGCTATTTACCCCCACTCTTTTCAATGGTAAAATTGGTTTTACATCAAAGAGGTGAAAGTAATGAAAAAGAATGCAATAATTCCAATCTTCATTCCCCATATGGGTTGTCCTTTTGACTGCATATTCTGCAATCAAGGACAAATTACTGCCAGAGGCAAGCCCGCTTCAAGGGAATCTATCGTATCTACAATAGATCTTCATTTGTCTACCATTGAAAACGCAGGAATGGAAAATATTGAAATAGCATTTTATGGTGGCAGCTTTACTGGGCTTTCCATTCCTCTTCAGCAGGAATACTTGAGCATTGCTAAGGATTATAAGGACAAAGGAAGAATAAACGGGATTCGGCTTTCAACAAGGCCGGATTATATAGATGATGAGATACTTGCCAATTTGAAAGCCTATGGCGTGGACCTGATTGAGTTGGGAGTCCAATCCTTTGACGATGATGTGCTTGTGGCATCGCAAAGGGGCCATAGCAAAGAAATCGTTTACGAAAGTTCAGCTCTGATCAAAAGCTATGGCTTTAAGCTGGGAATCCAGCTTATGATTGGACTCCCCGCCGACAGCCACGAAAAGTCGGTCAACTCTGCGATTGAAACCGCACGGATCGCGCCTGATGTGGCAAGGATTTACCCAACTATAGTTATCAAAGGAACTGGACTTGAAACGCTGCTTTTAGAAGGGAAATATTCTGCCCTGCCACTCGATGAAGCCGTCAGGACCGCAAAGAATATGTATCTGATATTGCAGGCCGCCGGCGTCTCCGTCATCAGAATGGGTTTAAAAAGTTCGGACAATATTGCAGATGGAAAGTCTATACTTGGCTCGACTTTCCACCCGGCGTTTCGCCAGCTTGTCGAATCCTTGGTCGCCAGGGAAGAATTGGAAAGGCAGCTCTTGCTTGGTTGTGAAATCCAAAAACAGGTGCCTAATGATTTAGAATTTGAATGTCATGTATCTGATGGCCGAGATTCAGAAATAGATTCAAAAAATGTATCCTTCTTCACAAGAAAAGAGAGCCTCTCCAACATGGTTGGCAACAAAGGCTCAAATAGGGACTATTTCCAAAATAGATATCCTGGTATTAACTTTTCATTTAAAGTCGATAACACTCTCGAAATAGGTGAATACGTTTTTAAATTAGATTAATCAGATTTGTTTCAACTGCAACTATCTCATTTGCTAATCAGTCATCAGCACCAAAGTTTAAATCAACTTATTTAATTCTAAAGTGTGCCCCTGTTCCATCTGGAAAGGGCTGCCTGCTTATCCTTGTAATCTGGAAGTTCCTCATAGACAACCTTCCAAAACTTTGAAGAATGATTAAGTTCCTTAAGATGAGCCAGCTCATGGATTATTACGTAATCGACTAGTGCAGGTGGCGCTAAAATCAATCGGTAACTAAAGTTTATCATTCCACTTCTGTTGCAGGAACCCCATCTAGTCTTTGCGCTATTAATCTTTATGGATTTATATCTGACTCCCATTCTTTGTGCAAAATATTCAGTACGCTCATTGATATAGTCTTTTGCCTTCTTTTTTAATGCAGTTATTTCCGCATCTTCTATAGGTTTGTCCATATGTGTCAAAGGCCTATCTTTGAATTTCTCTTGCGTTGCTTCAATCCAAGCCTTCTTCGAAAGAATGAAGTTGTCGATTACTCGCTTGCTAGTATCAT
>CAYRVM010000222.1:0-2888 GCA_964427575.1 uncultured Oscillospiraceae bacterium
CAATTGATCCAATCCTCCAGCCCTTCGGTATCATCCCTAACTCGCTGTCTTCAAATTCTCTATCTTTGCAAGGTTCAAAATCCACAAACCAGCTTTTGAAAATAGCCTGTGCCATTTCTTCAAGGGTTTTGTTGATGCGGTTGTTGAGCTCTAATTTGTCATCCAGGCAGGAGAGTGTAGAGGATATAGCCTTCTGCTCATCTAAAGATGACACAAAGATGCTCATATTAGAAAATTGTGATTTGTTAATAATTGGCATTGTTGTTCCATGCCTAGCAAAATTTTTTAAATCATCTGTTATATTTTGAACCGCATAATATATAAAGTCTGGATCGTGTTTTTCATTTGCAATAATTGAATTGATCTGTTGATTGGTGACTGAAGGCCGAGTACTCATTACAATCTTTCCCATGTCTGATCCAATGCATGAAACACAAATAGAGTTTTTGGGAAGCAATACATTCTTAACTCTATCTTTACCGATTTCTGATAAATATCTCTCAGTTATATGCACATATTTTTGCCCAACAATATCTCTGGGTGTAATAAAAGGATATTTATTTCCAAAATTTTCTTTTTCTATGGTCGAAGGAGTTTTTCCAGTAACTATTTTACCAATTTCTCCCAATGACTTCATTATCCAATTTTTCATACCTAATTCCACCTCCTCCTATATAAATCTGTAATCTAAAATTTTACACTTAAGAGTTTCATCTATTATTTTTGCTTCAACCATAAAAGCTACTTTTCTTTCTATTCTCATATCATTTCTATCAAGCATAATTGCTTGAAAAACCATTTCGAAATGAAATAAACCTGGTTCAACTTCATGCAAATTTTCGCGTGCACTATCCAGTATATATTCTTGAACTTCATATTCATCTTTATCTTCTTCTTTATGGAATTTATTTTCTGAACTAAGGCTTAATAATTTTCTTTTGATCTCAATGTACAAGTTTTCAATATATTCTCCATTATCTAATTCATTAATTACATAATCATATTCACTTGTTAGAGCATCACCTGCTATTTCCATAAGTTTTGACATTAATGACTCTTCGTCATAGTAAAACTCAATAACTGACATAGTCCTTGAAAAAAACTCAATCGCAAGACTTTCAGGAAAATCCCTTTTATTCTTGCTTAAAAGGACATAGCGCCCCGATTTGTTATGGGCATGTGAAACTAAACTTTCCCATAATAAAACGTCTTTAAATCCCTTGTCAGAATTACTGTCAGATCCACAAAATGGAGCCTTTTTTTGAATTGCTCTACTTATTATTTGTTTAAATATTTCTGTGTCGAGTGGAATTTCTATAGACTCAACCGATACTTTTGTTAAGAAATTGTGAATCTCCCCAGTTATTAATTCTTCATACTTTATTTCAGGTACATGCAATAAAAATTCAGGAATTCTCTCAAAATCTTTTGCAGCTTTAAGAATATCACTTGTTTTTTGATAATAATTATCGATTTGTTGTTTTTTAAGCTCTTCAAATACAATTGAGGGAATCAAAATAACCACTTTTCCTGTAAGACCATTTCTTTCAATAGCTTCTTCGATGTTAGAAAAAGTTTGATTAAGCTTGAATGTAGATAGATCGCAACCAGTCCTACCAGATGAGTAAAGTAAATTTGTATCTATCGTTAAATATATAACTTCACTAGATATCATATCCTATCGCCCCCAGTCTCTGCCTGATTTCATCCTCTAAATGATGGGATTTAGCAAACATTTCAACAAGTTCTCCAGTTAGCCTTGTCATCTTTTCATCAAATAGTTCGACGTCTTCGTCTGCTTCTTCTATCCCTACATATCTGCCAGGAGTCAATATATATTCACGGCCTCTGACTTCTTCAATATTTGCTGATTTGCAAAACCCTTGAATATCTTCATAGTCTTTTCCATCACGCCAATTATGGTAGGCATCGTAGATTTGCTTAATTTCTTTATCGGAAAGTTCCCTGTGCTTACGGGTAATCATTGTTCCCATTTTGCGGGCATCAATAAACAGGATTTTATCCTTGCGGTTTTCTCTTTTCTTGGAGATAAACCAAAGGCAAACCGGAATGGTTACATTATAAAAAAGATTTGGGGGCATTGTGATTATGCAATCTACGATCCCTGCTTCAATAATGTTTTTTCTGATCTCAGCTTCTGCTTTTGTAGACGTGCTCATTGACCCATTAGAAAGTACAAATCCGGCAATGCCGATTGGAGACAGCTTGCTAATCATATGTTCTATCCAAGCATAGTTGGCATTGTTTGCAGGTGGGATTCCGTATTTCCAACGGGCATCATCTTGAATAAGCGTATAATCGCTGACATTAAAAGGTGGATTTGCCAGGACAAAATCTGCCCTCAGATTTTTGTGAAGGTCATTGCCAAATGTATCAGCATCTCTTTCACCCAAATTACCGTCAATCCCGCGAATAGCCAGATTCATTTTGCAAAGCCGCCAGGTGGCCGCAGTAAACTCCTGCCCGAAGATGTGGATATTATCTTTTTTTCCCTGATGCTGCTCAATAAACTTTGCAGATTGAACAAACATACCGCCGGACCCGCAGCAGGGGTCATAGACTCTGCCTTCGTAGGGTTCAATCATTCCAACAAGAAGCTTTACAATTGTTGGTGGAGTATAAAATTCACCTTCACTTGAGCCAAATTTCCCCAGAAAGTATTCATAAACCCTGCCCAGGACATCCTGCGCTTTTGCTGCCTTATTGCCTAAATTAAAAGAAAATATGTCAATCAACTCACCAAGCTTGGTTTTATCAAGTTCCGGTCTGGCATAGTTTTTCGGCAAAACACCTTTTAAGTTTTTATTCTCTCTTTCGATGGCAATCATAGCCTCATCTATAATTTGACCGATGGTGCTTTGTTTGGC
>CAYRVM010000223.1:0-2879 GCA_964427575.1 uncultured Oscillospiraceae bacterium
AAGTAACTCCCCACTAATTTCTAGACAACCATGCCCATATCCGTTAGCTTTAACCACGGCCGCAATTTTGACCTTGTTCCCAACTCTTTTTCTTATCTCACCAACATTGTGTGAAAGACAGTCTAAATCAATTTCTGCCCACTTTGTTTCAATCATATCTATCTCCTGCTGAAATTATATTCAATAAAATAATCTAACCATAATTATATACATATTTGTGATAAAATAATACTAAAGAAAATTTGATTTCGCGAAACTTTTTATTTCTATTTTCGTCTAACTTGTATCCAAAATTTAAGGAGGATATTATTATGAAAAAAACATTTACTACTGTAGGTATTGCACTTGTGTTGGTAGTTGGCTTATTTTTAGGCTCTTTCTCGGGATTAACAAATCAAGCTTCAGCTGCTGATTCTACTGCAGTTCCAAATTCAATAACCGTATCTGGTTATGACAGCGTTATTGTAAGCCCAACTATTGCGGACGTTACAATTGGCGTTACAACAACAAATAAGGATGTTACTATTGCTCAAAGCGACAATGCTAAAAAGATGGATGCAGTTTACAAAGCTCTTTACGCCTTAGGAATTCCTAAAGACAAGATCAAAACTACGTCGTACTACATCAACCCAAGGTATGATTATCTTGAAACTGTAACTGTTCTTGTGGGCTACGATGTATCAAACTATATCCAAGTTACCGTTACAGATCTTAAGAAAATAAGCAATGTTATTGATGTAACTGTTAAACAGGGAATCAATCAAGCAAACTCAATCACTTTCAACATTACCGATGAACAAAGACAAGCGCTATATTTAAAAGCCCTTGAAAAGGCTGTTGCAAACGCAAAATCAAAAGCTACTGCTCTTTCTAAGGCAGCAGGCGTTACGATTTCAAAGCCAGCACAGATAATTGAAAACTCATCTAGTGTAAGCGTTCCTATGCCTTATTATGATAAAGCAATGTTAGGAGCAGCAGATGCAACAAGTACGCCTATTTCAGGTGGAGAAATGAAGGTTGAAGCTAGCATAACAATGGTTTACAACTACTAGTTTGAACTGACGTGAAGCTCGACTCTTCGGAAGCAAAATGTTCACTTCGAACTTTCTCACATTAAGAAGTTCGTGGCCACGTTCACATTTTCTTCCGAGCGTCGAGCTTCTTTGTTTTTTAAAATATAAGTGAAACCTTGTTCTGCTACCCAGGGAAAAGAAAAGTCGGTGTCACGTGCCTTCGGCACAGATGTATATGTGACAATACTTTTCTTAGCAAATGCCTGAGGCTTTTTTTATGAGCAGTTTAATCATAAAAATAAACATTGTTATACTTAGTAGAGGAGAGCGAAATGTGAGCGCCGAGCTTCTTTGTTTCAAAGTATAAGTGAAACCCTGTTCTGCTACCCAGGGAAAAGATTGCTGTAGAAAGCCTCAGATATTTTAAATATGCGAATGTTAGAGTTGTAAATCTAAAGCTCGACGCTCGGAAGAAAATGTGAACGTAACCACGAACTTCTTAATGTGAGAAAGTTCGAAGTGAACATTTTGCTTCCGAATAGTCGAGCTTCTATAACCGAAAATGGAAAAGAGAAAGCTGCGGGAACCGCGGCTTTCTCTTTTTATTGTGTTGTAATATGATATTACAAATATTTTATAGTAGGTTGAATTCCTTAGCAGTGTCAGCTAATGATTCATCTAACATTTGCATTACGATATCAATAGTTTCGTATTTGATGATCGCAGGTGGTTCAATTCTAACTGTCTTGGCATTAACTAAAGTACCAGCAGTCATAACTTTTCTTGAGAATAGACCCTTAGTTACTGAATATCCAACTTCTGCTGCTGGGAATTCCATAGCAATAAGTAGACCAGCTCCTCTGAAAGTTACAAGAACTTTTGGATACTTCTTCTGAAGAACAGCTAATTTTTCCATGAAGTATTCGCCCTTAGCTTTTGCTTGTCCTGGGATATCGTTTTCAAGCATATAAGCGATTGTAGCGATTGCAGCTGAACATGCAAGAGGGTTTCCACCGAATGTTGGAGATCCAAGAATCCATGGATTATCAATTAATTTGTCAACCCACATGCTAGGTCTTGCAATTATACCAGTGATAGGCATTATTCCACCACCGAAAGCTTTACCGTAAGTCATGATATCAGGAACGATTCCTTCAAAATCACATCTCCACATAGTTCCGCATCTACCCATACCAGTTTGAATTTCATCTACAATTAGAGCTACGCCGTTTTCGTCGCAGATTCTTCTAACTTCTTTGAAATATCCAGCTGGTGGGATTATAACTCCTGCTTCACCTTGAACTGGTTCAATTATAACACCAGCAACTTTTTCGCCAACTGCATGAAGATTCTTGATAGCATCTTCCATTGCTTTAGCATCGCCGTATTTAACGTGTTGTACTTGTTGAATCATTGGAAGGTAATCTTCTCTGTAAACGCCTTTTCCACCCATTGAGATTGCTCCCAAAGATTTACCGTGGAAAGCTCCAACAGTTGAAATATACCATCTTCCGCCTGTAGCAAGTCTTGCAAGTTTCAAAGCCATTTCAACAGCTTCAGCTCCACCGTTAGTGAAGAAAGCATATTGAAGGTCACCAGGAGTGATCATAGCAAGTAGTTTTGCAAGGTATCCTCTAAGTGGATCAATTAGTTCTTGGCTGTGTAAAGCATATCTGCCTAACTGAGCTTGAACATACTTTAAGATTTCTGGATTTCTATGTCCACAAGTATAAATTCCGAATCCGCCTAGGCAATCGATAAATTCAGTACCGTGAAGATCCATGAAATGTTCTTCAGAGTCAGTCCATTCTACGAAAGCTGAGTCAGTAGATACAGATTTTCTGTATTCCAACCAACCTGGGTTTA
>CAYRVM010000224.1:0-2857 GCA_964427575.1 uncultured Oscillospiraceae bacterium
TATAATAATTAAAGAACTTAAGGATTTTGATATCGGCCACATTATCGAATGTGGCCAGTGTTTCCGTTGGGACAAAGAAAAGGATGGGTCATATACAATCCAAGCTTTTTCAAAAGCTATAAACGTATCCCAAACCGGGGAAGAAGTTCTTATTTCGAATACAAACTTGAAAGATTTTGAAGAAATATGGATTGATTACTTTGACTTAAAAAGGGATTATGGTAGAATAAAAAAACTGCTTGTAGAAAATGACCCCATTATGGCTCAAGCAATAGCCTATGGACAGGGAATGAGACTCCTAAATCAAGATGAGTGGGAGACATTAGTTTCATTTCTAATATCTCAAAATTCAAATATCCCACGCATCAAGGGAGCGATAAAAGCGGTAAGTGAGAGCTTTGGGCAACCTTACAAAGGACTAAATGGAAAAACATTTTATAAATTTCCATCGCCAGCTGAAATATATCAATGCCGAGATGAGGATATAGATGCTTGCAGATTAGGATATAGAAAAAGCTATATCACCGAAACGGCAAAAGAAATAAATAAAGACAACGGAAAGAGACTTTACAACTTAAAAAATGAAGAGTATAGTTCCGCTTACGATTACCTACTAAGTTTAAAGGGAGTCGGACCAAAAGTTGCGAACTGTGTAATGCTATTTTCAATGGAAAAATACGAAAGCTTTCCAATTGATGTTTGGGTTAAAAGAATAATGTCAAAATTATATGGTCAAGATGAAAATGATCTTAAAGCCATGCAACAATATGGGAAAGAAAAATTTGGAGAATTGGGCGGCTTTGCCCAACAATATCTTTTTTACTATATAAGAGAAAACCATATTTTATAAAATTTGCTATAGAAAGAGGAATGAAATGTTAGGACCTATTGTTAATGCAATTGCTATCGTAATTTGCTCCTTGATTGGGACATTTTTAATTAAGAATATTCCTGAAAGATTTGACGAAATAATTAGAAAAGGCATAGGTTTATCGTTGCTCTATTTAGGAATAAAAGGGGCATTAGAAAATCAAAATGTCCTACTATTAATCTTGAGTATTGTTATTGGAAGCATAATAGGTGAGCTGTTAGATTTCGACAAAGGTATGACCAAGATTGGGGAATGGGCTGAGGCAAAAGTAGGATTGTCAAAGGGGAACTTTTCTAAGGGATTTATCATGGCAAGTTTATTATTTTGCACTGGGTCGATGGCAATCGTTGGATCATTGAATAGCGGATTGGCAGGCAACCATGAAATGCTATTTGCGAAATCTATTCTTGATGGAATAATTTCAATAGTCTTTGCTTCAACTCTAGGAATAGGAGTAGCATTCTCAGCAGTACCAGTTCTTTTGTACGAAGGTATAATAACAGCAGGTGCAACTTTCGTTAAGGATTGGCTGACTCCAGAAATAATTACTGAGATGTCTGCAGTTGGAAGCCTTCTAATTTGCGCCCTTGGTCTAAACTTTTTAGAAGTAAAGCAAATAAAAGTAGCCAATATGATACCCGCAATATTTATTCCTTGGCTTTATATTGGGATAACATCTTTGCTGTAGAAGGTTCAATATCTTCTAAATAAACCTATGACTGCAATGAGACTAAATTAAACTAAAATTAATAGTAAGTATATTCATTTTATGAATATACTTTTTTTATAATGTAAATTAATTATTCACTCAGTCTTTTAATTATTGTTCATATTTAATTTTGAAAGTGAGGGAGCTTATGGAAACCGAAAGGACTTCTTTTTTTAGAACCTTAGTCGGTATGATGATGACTCCAGGGGCAGCTTTAAAGAGCTCAATTGTAGGCACGAAATGGTATTTTTCTATTGCCGTTTCTGCCGTTGCATTTGGGCTCTTCTTTTTGCAGACTGGACTCGATCTTTACAATACCGGGCAAAAAGGTTTTAGCTTTGTACTTCTGTCCACAGGCCTTGGCTTTGCCTATGGTTTGCTGGCAATTCCTCTGATGGGAGCTATAGTATGGGTAATACTTAAAGCTGCCAAAACAGACAAAGACATTAAATGGGCAATTTCATCCTTTTGCCTGAGCTATAGCGGGGCCTTACTCTTTGGTATTCTTGGGATAGCATTCTCATTAATATTCGGATGGAGAACCGCAGTAGCTTTTGGAGTCACCGGTGTTTTGTGGGCCATTGGGCCAATGGTTGTAACCATTAGGACAATGACCGGTGGTAAAAATAGCATGAGCATACCCATCGTAAGCGTTTTAAGTGCTGCCATTCTCATTTCATGGGCATGGCTGGGAAGGATATAGGGGGTGGAGAAATTGGAAGAAACTAAAATCAAATCCAACCCAGGATATGGTTTCATTAGAAATCTATGCTTTGCATCCTTTGGGGTAGTAATCTTTTCCAATCCTCTAGATAGGTTTAATATCTTCTCTTTAATTGTAGGAGTTATAGTGTGCCTATTATTTGGATGGCTTTTCAAGAAATTCTTAAGGGGATTCTTGGGAATGATGAATCCGGAGCTAAAAAAGGAAATGGGTAAAAAGGCAATTCATTTTGTAGTAGATTCAGGAATGCTTTTCTTAGTACCATTTGCTCTTATGTCTCTTATAGCAACTTTCTATCTTGGTTGGGGTATTACTCCAGCTTTCATGTCAACAGGGATAATGGCAGTTGGAACTGCTTCAGCAATTGAAATTTCAAAACTTAAAAACAAGCAAGAGATAAAGAACACTGTTACAACGTCTTTAGTTTCTTTTGCCTTTTCATTTATTTTAACGTTTTCAATTTCAATACTCGTTAAAGCGCCAGGCTTACTTGAGGCCGCAGCCAACTTTATACCAGCATTAATTTCGAAAGTAGGTGGGGGACAATGAGAAA
>CAYRVM010000225.1:0-2857 GCA_964427575.1 uncultured Oscillospiraceae bacterium
AATTAAACCAATTGCTTTCATTGCTTAAAAAAATTGATATGCATAAAGCAATGTTCAAGGGCGGATTTCCTATTATACAAAACGGTAGAAAGATTTATTTGGAGAGCATTAAAATTAATTCTCACAGGCTCGTAATAAAGGCTCATTATTATGGCTTTTCAAGGGATGCTATGCACTTTTCTAATAGCTATAATTTAATATTTTCAAAGTATAATAATTCAATTAGCATAGAGCTTCCTCTATATACTTCCTCCGGGCATAGTTTTATAGATATTAGGGAATTCAACTATTCAGAAGAGGTTATATCTGAATTAATGAAATATCCAGGTTATGTAAATGGCTATTTGATTGTTAATGAAAATGGGGTTATACTGCATAATGAAATAAATCAATTTATTAAGATAATATGTAAAGATATTTTAGCAAAAATTTGATATAATTATACTACTAAATAGGAGGCGAATAAATTTGAAAGCTCTTTCAAGATTAGATCATTCATATAAAAATGCTTTGAGAATTCCTTTCGATAATACATCTAAATTTGTTTTCTTTAGCGATGTCCATAGGTCTGATAATAGCCTTTCTGACGATTTTGGAAGGAATCGAAACATATATTTCCATGCTATGGAATATTATTATGAGAATGATTTTACTTATTTCGAGGATGGCGACGGCGATGAACTATGGGAACAACCTCTGTATAACACTATTTTTACGGCGCACCCAACAATATTCTATATGTTAAAAAAATTCCATGTTGCAAAGAGAATGTTCATGCTCTATGGAAATCACAATATGGCCTTGGCCGATCCAAAATATGTTGAAAAATATCTTTCATTTTCATATAACGATGAAACTGAAGAGTACGAACCTCTATTCCCGGATTTAAAAGTATACGATGGAATTGTATTAGAGCATACAGAAACAAAACAAGAAATTTTTGTTGTCCATGGCCACCAAGGTGATTTATTGAATGACCAGCTATGGCGAATTTCATTCTTTATAATCAGATATTTTTGGCGAGCAATGCATGTTGTTGGAGTCAATTACTTAGCCAGCCCGGCTAAAAACCAACAAAAGAGACACAAGTTAGAAAAAGGTTACAACCAATGGCTAAATGCACATAAGAGTACCCTATTGATATGCGGTCATACTCATAGAGCCAAGTTTCCAACAAAGGATAAGCCACCTTACTTTAATTGTGGATGCTGTATGAATCCTCGAGGGATTACTTGCATCGAGCTTGTCGACGGTGAAATGGTTTTAGTTGATTGGCATGTACATAGTCGAAAAGATGGAACATTATATATTAAGAGAACGGTCTTCAAAGGGCCAGTTAAAATCAAGAGTTACAAAAAAAAAAAATGATGATTAAAAAAATATGTGAAAATATAAAAGCAGATAGCTTTAAAATGGCAGCTTTAACTGAGATTGATAGGAACTTTGCTTTAAATAAAATCATCACTGAGTTAGAAGCTAATAAGGATATTATATTTGCTAGCAACCAATTAGATATCGATGACGCTAGTAAAGATAATTTAAATTCTGCCATATTAAAAAGGCTTCTATTTGATGAAAATAAATTAAAGGACGTCATTTCTGGTATAGAAACATTAATATACTTGGATGATCCTCTCAATAAAACTCATCTAAAAAGGGAATTAGACTCTGATCTCCTACTTAAGCAAGTATCTTGTCCGATAGGAGTAATAGGCGTAATATTTGAATCAAGACCTGATGCGCTCGTCCAAATTGCTTCATTATGTCTTAAAAGTGGAAACTGCTGCATATTAAAAGGCGGGAGTGAGGCCAAACATACGAACAAAACTTTATTTGATATTATTTCCAAGGCTACGATATCATCTGGTATCCCTGAAGGATTTCTAACAATCTTCGAAACTAGGGATGCTATTGTTGAATTGCTCGCATGCAATGAATCAATAGATTTAATTATTCCTAGGGGTTCAAATGAGTTTGTTCAATATATTATGAGCAATACTAAGATTCCTGTCTTAGGACATGCGGATGGAATTTGCCATATGTATATCGACGCAAGTTGTGACGTTGAACTTGGAGTAAAGGTTGCTTTGGATTCAAAGATTCAATATGTCGCAGCATGCAACTCTATAGAAACAATTTTGGTGCACAAAGATATTGCATCTGAATTTCTTCCAAAATTCCAATTGGCTTTCGATGATAAGGATGTTGAACTTAGAGGATGCTCAATAACAAGAACAATCATTGATTGCGATTCCGCAACTGACAGTGATTTTGAAACGGAATATTTGGATTATATTATTGCTATAAAAGTAGTTAATGACATTTCTCAAGCAATCAAACATATAAACACCTATGGCTCACACCACACTGATTGTATTATAACAACGGATGATAATGCAGCAAATAGGTTTATGCTTGAGGTTGATTCTGCAGGAGTATATCAGAATTGCTCAACTAGATTCGCTGATGGTTACAGGTATGGATTTGGGGCAGAAGTGGGAATAAGTACTGGTAAGATTCATGCGCGAGGTCCAGTTGGCTTGTCGGGCTTAGTAACATATAAATATCAACTAGTTGGAAATGGAAATATAGTCTCTGATTATACAAATGGAAAGAAATCATTTCATTTTAATGATTTATAGTTTTAAAAAAACAATTAATTTTACAAAAAAATCGTCATCATTAAATGGCGTTTTTTTTTATTTGGTGATAAAATAAAGCTCACAGATAAAATGTTGAACAATAAGCTAATATTTTCTGATTGTTCAATAATGCTCAATATATTTAAAGGAGTGTAAAGATATGTTTAAATGTAACAAGGAAAGACTAGAAGACAAAATTAAGACATTCAGCAAAT
>CAYRVM010000226.1:0-2819 GCA_964427575.1 uncultured Oscillospiraceae bacterium
GTAAAATAGCAAATATGAAAGCTATGCTTATAAAATACCAGCTGCAGAAAATATTCCTGCAGCTGGCAGATTAAGCTATATTTATATTTTTAAATTCTTAATCATTTTTCCATTTTTATTATAAATCAAATTATAGTTTTTTAGCTCCAAAGAACCCAAACTAGTACATATCCTACTAATACAGCAGCCAATGTGAATGGAATACTGATTTTCATAAATGTCCATGGTTTAACTTCATATCCAGCTCTTCTCAATATTCCAAGACCTGCGATATTTGCTGATGCTCCGATAGGTGTAAGATTTCCTCCTAAAGTTGCTCCGCATAATAATCCAAAGTATAAAACAGTTGGGTCAACATTTAAGATAGTTGCAATTCCAGCTACAACTGGGAGCATGGTCGCAACATATGGTATATTGTCAATAAAGGCTGATAGGAACACTGAAGTCCAAACAACAAGGCTGTAAATAACAAATATATTGTCGCCGCTTATTTTAACAAATAATGCCGCTATGTCACTTACAACTCCAACTTCAGTTAATCCACCGATAACAATAAACAATCCTGTCAAAAGAAGCACTGTAAAGTAATCGATTTCTGAAAGTCCTTTTCTGAAAACTTTGATATCTTTTGTCTTAAAATAGCTTCTAATCATACCAACTATAAACAAGGTTACACAAATTAGACCATTCGTTATTTCTGGCTTAACTGGTAAGAAAGATGCTAGTATTAAAAGCAGTACCATTCCGCAAAGCAAGTATGTAGGGAAGTAATCCTCTACCGTCGATCTTTCTAATGCAATAACCGGTTGCTTTTCATTTCTGAAAATGTATAGCAAGACGAAGACAGATGCAACCAATGCAAGCTGAACAACAAAGAAAAGGCCTGGTTTGCCTTGATATACAATAAAGTCTATGAAATCCATATTGGCATAACCACCAAGCAAGATAGAAGTGGTATCACCAACAAGGGTGGCCGCACCTTCTAAGTTGGAAGCTATTGCTATAGCTATGATACTGGGAACTGGTGAAATATCAAGTTTCTTTGCTATAACCAATGCTACTGGAGCAACCATTAATACTGTTGCAACATTATCTACAAATGCTGATATTACTCCAGCAAAGATAGATAAAGAAATTATTGCCCATTTTACATCAGGTGTCTTTTCAATAATAAGGTCAGCAAGTAGTGAAGGCATTTTAGATTCTATGAATAGAGAAACTACGCCCATAGTCCCTGCAATCATTAAAATAACATTCCAGTTTACTGACATAAATACTTTGTCGATTGGCAGAATTCCAAGAATTACAAATATGGCCGCCGCGACAAGAGCAATATATGCCCTGATTTTTGGAAAAAACATTAAAAGTCCGTAGGTTAAAATAAAAAGTCCAATTGCAATAGTCTTCATACCATTCTCCTTAAGATTTATTATGATCTGTTAACTTAATTTAAAAATGAGACTCGGAACGCTTTCTGATACAATGGTTTCACCACAAAATCATCTTCTCCCAGAAAGGAGTGTTCGAGTCTCATGGATATTATACCAAAAATTCGTTGTCCCAGGTGCTATTCTACAAACCTTTACAGGTTTGGTAAAAACTTGTACGGTAATCAGAAGTATCAATGTAAAGTTTGCAAACATCAATTTTCTCCGTTTAGCCATCCTCGCCCAGTAACTGATTTTCCAAGGTGCCCTGTTTGTGGTAAGGGCTCTTTTCTTCATCATGATTTTAAATACTATTCAAATTTTACTTGTAACGACAAGCATTGCAATCACTCATTTGTTATTCCTAAGCCAATTGAAATCTTAGATCCTTCTTCTTCTTTAGTTTCAGGCAAAGCAAGCTTTAAAGGAATGCGGCACCCTCTTAACATTATCTTAACTGCTCTCAATCTTTTCTATCTTTCTAATGTATCTTTAAGAAAGATATCATTTTTTATGTACCAGCAGCATTCAATTAAGGTTTCTCATGTAACTATTTCTAAATGGGTATCTAAGTTCGCTCCAATATTTGCAAATATCGGGAATATTAGGAGAGCTTCTTTTGATTTGTCTTCTTCCGATGAATGGCATTGTGATGAAACCGTTGTGAAAATCTCTGGTGTTAATTTCTATCTCTGGGTTATCTTTGATTCTGAAACTAGATTTGTAATTGACTTTCACCTTTCCCCTTACAGAGATTCTTCTCAAGCCTTCAGTTTGCTTGCCAGCGCCAAAAGAAACTTTGGTTCGCCTAAAGCTATAGTTTCTGATAGGCTTTTCGCTTATGAGCAACCTGTTAAAGTATTCTTCCCTCAGGCTTCTCATATTCAAGTTGCTGATTTTAAAGATGATATCAGCAACAACCTAATTGAGGCTTTTAACGGCCAATTTAAGGCTTGGTACAGACCTAAAAGAGGGTTTTGTACTTTCGCTTCAGCAAATACTTTAATCTCAAATTATGTTTATGCTTACAATTTCATCAGGCCCCACTCTTCTTTAAGCGGTCTTACGCCAGCTCAGGTCGCCGGCGATAGGATGAGCGAAAGAGATCGTAAATGTTGGTTGCTCACCGGATAGTTGAATAGTATTCATTTTACAAGGTTCAATGCCTGCTTCTAAAGAGGCTTGTTTGCTATGCCATCATTTCGCATTTGTTGCTCTTTTTTTATCTTTTGCTTAATGTTATACTTTCATTGTTAACAATTGCCTTCATTTTTCTGAAACCGCTATTTGTTTAGCGCTCTTTTTTCTCATTTTTTTCATTCTTAGTTAACAGAACCTAAAAACGCGACTACCACTTGTGAATTTACACTTGATTATATTTTACCGAGTTTT
>CAYRVM010000227.1:0-2427 GCA_964427575.1 uncultured Oscillospiraceae bacterium
AAAGTTAAGAGATGCGAGCATGGGGTAATCGTGGATCCCTTCTATTTATCACCTAACCACATTATTTCAGATGCAAATGACCTAATGTCAAAATTCAAAATTTCTGGAGTTCCAATTGTAGATGGAAATAAGAAATTATTGGGAATTATAACAAATAGAGATGTAAAGTTTGAAACAGACATGACCCAGAAAATTGGCGACGTGATGACCAAGGAAAATCTTGTTACCGCAAGAGAAGGAATCACGATGGAAGGCGCCTTAGAAATCCTAAAGAAATATAAAATAGAGAAACTTCCCCTTACTGATGACAATGGAATATTGAAGGGTTTAATTACTATTAAAGATATTGAAAAAAGAATTCAGTTCCCTCACTCAAGCAAGGACTCCAAGGGAAGATTGATGGTTGGGGCCGCGGTAGGGGTTACGCCGAATATGATGGAAAGAGTTGAGGCGCTGCTTAATGCAAGGGTTGATGTGATAACCCTCGATACGGCCCATGGTCACTCCGATGGCGTCATCAATGCAATAAAAATGATAAAGAAAGAATTTCCTGATTGCCAAGTTATCGCAGGGAATATTGCTACTGGAGACGCAACGCTAGATCTAATTAAAGCTGGAGCTGACGCTATAAAAGTTGGTATCGGTCCTGGTTCCATTTGCACAACCAGAGTTGTAGCAGGTATTGGAGTTCCACAGATAACAGCTATCATGGATTGTTACGAAGTAGCGAGAAGCTACGGAATTCCTGTTATTGCTGATGGAGGAATAAAGTATTCTGGAGATATTACTAAGGCAATATCTGCTGGAGCAGACGTATGTATGATAGGATCACTATTTGCAGGGACTGAAGAAAGCCCTGGCGAAAGTGTAATTTATAAAGGAAGAAACTTTAAGGTATATAGAGGAATGGGATCAACTGCTGCAATGAAGAAGGGAAGCTCAGATCGATATTTCCAAGCAGAGGCACAAAAATATGTTCCTGAAGGCGTTGAAGGAAGGGTTCCATACAGAGGAGAACTTAAGGAGATTGTTTATCAATTAATTGGGGGCTTAAAATCTGGGATGGGATATTGCGGGACAGCTAATATACCCGACCTAAAAGAGAATGGACGCTTTGTAAAAATAACTAATGCTGGATTGATAGAAAGTCATCCACATGATATAAGTATTACAAACGAAGAACCAAATTATTCAGTTAGAGGAAATGAGTAGGAGAAAAGATGGAATATGAAGGTATATTAGTAGTTGATTTTGGTGGCCAGTACAATCAACTTATAGCAAGAAGAGTAAGAGAAGCCAAGATCTATTGCGAAATAGTTTCTTATAGAAATTGTATGGATAGAATTCAAAAGCAGAGGCCTAAGGGAATAATATTTACTGGGGGGCCTAATAGCGTTTTTGCTGAAGGTGCGCCTTTGCTACCCAAGGAACTTTTTGAAATGGGAATTCCTATTCTAGGTATATGCTATGGGGCACAACTCATGGCTCATGTACTAGGGGGTAAAGTAGTAAGCCCAGACAATAGAGAATATGGACGAGTAAAGGTTAAATTCAGCAATACCAAGAGCCTACTTTTCAAAGGAATTTTTGAAAACACAGAATGCTGGATGAGCCATACCGACTATATTGAAGTGGTTCCTCAAGGGTTTGTAAAAATTGCAGTAACAGATAACTGCCCAACAGCATCAATGGAAAATGAATCTAAGAAGTTATATGCAGTTCAGTTCCACCCAGAGGTTCACCATACACCATTTGGGCAGAGACTATTAGAAAATTTCCTATATGATATCTGTGGTTTAGATAAAAATTGGACTATGGCAAACTTTTCTAAAGATAAAATAGCGGAACTTAAAGTAAAAATTGGAGATAAAAAAGTAATCTGCGCACTTTCGGGTGGGGTTGACTCATCTGTTGCTGCGGTGCTTGTACATAAGGCAATAGGGGATAATCTGACGTGCATCTTTGTTGACCACGGTTTACTAAGAAAAGATGAAGGCGACCAGGTCATAAGGGTATATGGTGAGCAATTCAAGATGCGAGTTATAAGGGTTGATGCTAAAAAAAGATTCCTTGATAAATTAGCTGGCGTTTCGGATCCGGAGAGAAAGAGAAAAATAATCGGGGAAGAGTTCATTAGAGTTTTTGAAGAGGAAGCTAATAAACTTGAATCGGAACTTGGAGATATAGATTATTTGCTCCAAGGTACTATTTATCCTGACGTTGTTGAAAGCGGAACCGATGACTCAGCAACTATAAAGAGCCACCACAATGTAGGGGGCCTGCCAGAAAATATGAAACTCAAACTAATAGAGCCACTTAGACTTCTATTTAAAGATGAAGTTAGAAACGTTGGTAGAGAAATCGGACTGGCTCCAGAGCTTGTAAACAGACAGCCATTCCCAGGCCCCGGCCTAGCCATAAGATGCC
>CAYRVM010000227.1:2437-2813 GCA_964427575.1 uncultured Oscillospiraceae bacterium
GAAATTACAGAAGAAAAACTTGAAATAATTAAGGAATCCGATTGGATACTTAGAGAAGAAATAAGACTAAACGGACTAGAAAGCGAAATCTGGCAATACTTTACCGTGCTACCGAACATCAAGAGCGTTGGAGTTATGGGGGATGAGCGAACCTACGTCCACACAGTTGGAATCAGAGCCGTAACATCAGTAGATGGAATGACATCAGACTGGGCTCGTATTCCATATGATGTGTTGGAGCGGATTTCTAGTAGAATCGTAAATGAAGTTAAAGGCGTCAATCGTATAGTTTATGATATTACCAGCAAGCCCCCTTCGACCATCGAGTGGGAATAGACTAAAACGTTGATAAATAAGCATTTGAACCACTAATAAT
>CAYRVM010000228.1:0-2812 GCA_964427575.1 uncultured Oscillospiraceae bacterium
GTTCTCTTATTTGATTCATTTGCAAATGACATCTCTACCTCTTTCTTCTAGCTCTCAACAAATTGAATACAACGTCATTAATTACTACAACTCCAGTTAAGACTTCATCATCATCTACTACTGGAACTGCTAATAAACTGTACTTGGAAATTATTTCATTAATAGATCCAATCTTATCTGTATCATAAACATATATTACATCATCGCTCATTATTTCTTTCAATTTGGAGTTAGGATCTGAAACTACAATATCCCTAAGGGAAACTGTGGCAAGAAGTTTTTCAGCTGAATTTACGACGTAGATGTAGTAAATTGCTTCCGGATCTGGCTTTTGTTTCCTTAATTCTTCTATTACGTGAGCTACCGTATCTTCTTCATTAAAGTGGATAAAATCAGTGGTCATAACACTTCCGACAGAATTGTCTGGATAATCCATTAATTCTCGAACTTCAGTAGATGCTTCAGTTTCCATCTCAGCAAGTAAGGCTTCAACCTGGTCATCGCTCAATTCATCTAACAAGTCTGCTGCTTCATCCGCTGGCATTTTTTCGAGCAAATCAGCAGCGCTAGAAATACTCATATTTTGAATCATTGCTTTCTGAACATCTGGTTCCAATTCTTCAAGTACATCGGCTGCTTTTTCTTGATCCAAGGAACTAAATATTGCAATTTGGGTATGTCTATCAAGTTCTTCAATAATATCCGCAAGATCAGATGGGTGCAATTTGGATAAATTAGAATAGTCTTTTGATAGTTTTATGCCAGCATGGCCTAGGTCAACTGTTTCTACATCTTCCCAAAGTATTAGATGGCTTGGAATTGATACTTTAAAAAACTTGAGTATTTTCATAAAAAACTTTGCAACGCCTAATCTTCTTAATAATCCTAGAATCCCAACATCTACAGCTACTAAATAAGTACCATTAGATAAAATAGCCATTCTTACATCATTAACTCTTACAAGTTTCCTTCCATCCATATCGACAAGTTGTCTATCTTGAATGTTTTTAGCAATAAAAAGTACCTCGAGTTTGTCAATGTCAATTTCTTCTGGGTAATTGCAGTTAAAGACATACTGCCCCATTACCTTGTCTACCTTGAATTTTGAAAAATCAAATATCTTAACGCCATCTTTTGTTTTTAAAATAACTGCAACTACTTTCGGCCTAATATAATCTGGGCTAAACTCAACAATGAGATCTATAACCTTCCCGATTCTTTTCCCGAAATCATTTACAGTTTTTCGGCCTATTATTCTGCTAAAGTAGAAAGTTGAAACATTAGTCATTTTCTAACCTCCCTTTCGTTATTATATTTGATTGAAAACAAAAATTTTCGAAGTGCAAAATGGTAATCTTCGAATTATATAATTTCTAGTCTATTTTCTATTATTCTTATTAATGTTGTTTAACTCATACTGCGATATTTATAAAGGAAAGACCACAGTAAGAAGCATTTTAAACTTTTCAACAGCAAATAGTGCATGTGGCACATTCTTAGGCATAATTATTGTTTCTCCAGCTTTTGCCATGTGCTTATCACTACCAATAGTTATTTCAGTTGAACCGTCAAGTATTAATACCATCGCATCACCAGTAGATGCATGAGAGCTAATTTCTTCTCCTTTGTCAAATGCAAACAGTGTTATGCTAACACCTTTTCCCTGTGACAAAGTCCTACTTACTACCTGTCCCTCTTGATATGTTACAAGCGATGATAATTCAATTGCTTTCGAGAAGTCAATATTTTTAATACATTCCATTTTAATCTCCTTAGGTCTATTTTTTCTTCTTTAACAATACGTTTCCGCCCATTATTTTGTATATGATTTCCATTAAACCACCGAAAGCTATTCCCATTGCTACAAAATACAATAATGCGATTAAACTTGTTATGTCATTCCATCCTTGAGCTCTATTTCCTAAGATAATGTAATACATATATACTATTCCAATTATATTTCCGACCATTACTGTTATTGGTAAAATCTTTAAACCAAAGTAACCAGTTGCTGGGAATAAAGCTACTACAAAGGAAATCCCAATTATAGCAATTATATTTTTGCTATCTAATGATAAACTAAGTAAATTTCTACTATAAAAAATTGCAATTAAATTTAATATAAAAAAGATTCCTGAAAACATAAACCATTTATTTGATTTTTTAATTGCTGAGACCATATTAATCCTCCTAAAATTCTTTCTAAAATATTTTATTAGATTATATAACAATTTCGGCAATTTAGGTACTAAAATAAATTCGTCTATTTAAAAATTAATGAAAAGATTAGATATCCATTTAATCCAGTGACGATAATCGCAGTACCGAAAAGCATTATTTTTTCTATTCCCTTGTTAGCGTACTCTCCCATAACTTTTTTTGAAGATGTTAGGTATAGTTGTACAAAGATGGTTATCGGTAGCTGTATGCTAAGTAACATTTGCGATACTAAAAGTCCCTTAAATGGCTCCGTTATAAAAAATATTACGGCGAGAGCAGGGATAATAGTCAATGAAATACCAAGGATTGTTCTTTTGTTTTTTATACTGTATGGCTCTTTGAAAATCCCTGAAAATATACTTCCGCCTGCTATACCGGCTGTAGTTGTAGAAGCGACGCCGGCAAAAAGGAGCGCAATGGCAAATATGAGCGCCGCCCACTGACTTAGCAGTGGTTCTAGAAGTTTTACTGCTTGAGTTAGATCATTTACCACTATCCCTTCTTTGAAAAAGGTTGCGGCGGCGAGTAAAATCATTGCGCTATTTATTGCCCACCCGATAATCATAGAAAAAAGCGTATCGGTGAACTCAAA
>CAYRVM010000229.1:0-2808 GCA_964427575.1 uncultured Oscillospiraceae bacterium
AGCTTAGAATTCTATATCCGATTTCCGAATGTCTCTTGATTTCATTAAATTCTAGTTGTGTAATTTCGCCAACTTTATTTAGAATCCCTTCATCGATTGCTATCTTTCCGATATCGTGCATAAGGCCTGCCAACCTTATTTTATTAATATCTTCATTATCAAAATGCATTTTTATGGCAAGTGCCTCGCAGAATTCTCCAACCCGTTTTGAATGAAGCATCTCACGCATATTTTTTTCATAAAGAGTATTCATAATCAAGTCTACGGTCCTGCTTCTCATGCTTGAGCTCTCATAAAGTTTCTGCTTGTACATATCATCTTCAGTAGTTTTTAATATTTCTTGGATATTTTGATCTATATCTTCTTTTGTTGCATGACCAAATGAAACCGATATTGGAAGATTATTTAATTTATCTTCCAAGAGATTTTCTCTTATACGATTTATGATTACCTCTGCTTCTTCTTTATTAGTATTTGGAAGCAGTGCAACAAACTCGTCGCCGCCCATTCTTGCTATGATATCATCTGAACGGCATCCGTTCTTGATTGCATTCGCAGCCTTCTGTAGAAGTTGATCGCCAGTAGCATGACCAAATGAATCATTAATAAGTTTTAAACCATTTGCGTCTCCCATAACAATTGTCAAAGGTAAATTTCTTCCTGTGTCCAATCTATTAATTTCTTCTTCGAAGAATCTTCGATTATAAAGACCGGTAAGTTTATCATGATAACTTAAATACTCGATATCCCTTATTGCCTCCCTTTTTTTTTTTTTTTTTCTAAAAACCAAAATTGCCCCAGCTAATTCTCTATTTTCATTGAATATAGGGGCCGCGCTATCTTCTACTGACCTTTCGTTTCCATCTTTGCCAATCAATACTGTATGGTATTCTAATTCATTAATTTTTTTAGTAAGAATAACTTGCTTAACTATATTTTCGCACCTTTCGTGCGTGACTTCGTGGACAATATTGAATATCTTTTCGACTGGTTGCCCGATTGCGTCCTCGGCTTTCCATCCTGTGAGTGTTTCTGCGACTTTATTCACGAATAATATATTGCTGTTTATATCGCACGAGATAACAGCATCTCCAATTGATAATAAAGTTGCTTGGTAAAGTTGTTTGTCAATATAATAAGCTTTTTGCATTATAATAAGTGCCGCCTGTGTTGAAATCTCAGTTTTTGCAACAAGCAACTCTGCCGCCTTGAATATTTTATCTTGACTTTCTCTTTCTATTCTTTCGGTCATTAAATTGAAGGCGTTTGCTATTCTGCCTATCTCATTCTTCGATACATTTAAACTTCGCGTTATTAATTTTCCTTGTTCAAAATTACTAATAGCTTTACCAATCTCATTAAGTGGATCGCGTATGCTCTTTGCAAAAAAACTCAATATTAATGCTACAAAAATAATAATTATATTTATCAAAATCGCATTTATAGAAAAAATCTGGTTTCCTTGTTTCTTGGTATCTTCATAGATTTGATTTGCTTTATTAGCGGCAAAGGTTTCCATTTTGTTAACAGAGGCCATGATTCTTTCAACTTGAGCTTCACCGATACCCCCATACATGACTCGCTTTCTTGCTTCTTCAAAATTACCAACTGATTGAAGCCTTAGGGTTTCAGTTCTAATTTCTTGAAATAAAAGAATATCGCTTTTTAAAGTTTCCAAATCGCTCATGGGTCCGAGATATGAATTAGAAAGTATTTCTACTTTTTTAACAGCATCATCTTGATAAGAATAAATTTTATTCTCTTTGATTTGAATTGCCCTTCCAGTATCTCCTAAAACAATGTCTTGCATTAACAATCTTATATTATAAATATCTCCCTTAATTGATGATAGGGCGGCTTGTGTTACAATTGGGTGATTACGAAATGTTTCTGAATTATTCAAAAGTAAATTTACTGCAAAATAGCAATAAAGACCCAATGCCACAATTAACACAATAATAATTATTTGCACTATTCTTATTTGATTTGATATTTTTATATCATTTATTTTCATACTACACCTCGCTTATTTTTCAAAACTTTCTCAAGTTTCGCATTTGTATTAAGCTTAATATATTTGTATATGAATTATTTTTCTAAAATTATAATACATCGAATTGCTTATTTTGCAATAGTATATAAACATCGAAGTCATAGCATAGAATTAATCAGGCAGTATTAGTTTAAATCCCCATATCTTTTCGCATACAGACCATAGCTTAGCCCTATTGCTATGCCAAAAGGCGCCATTATGGCTGGGATGTAACCTTCCCCAAGTAAAGTGAAAACAGAAAATGCTCCGAACACAATCCCAAGAAATCCTCCCACCGTTATATAGCATGGAATAGCTTTTAATTCATTAAGGGATGGGGCCATTAGAGTTGCGAAAATAATAAGCATGATTATACTGCTAACTATACCCGTCCCATATTCTCCTAAAAACGGCATGCTAGAGGGTAAAATATATCCAAGTGCAAAAGCAACAACAAGACTTAAAGTTAGCCCAACAGCACTTGATATTGCAATCAATATAGTCCCTTTGCCTTTACCTAGTAATAACCCAAGCAAAACTCCTGCGATTGCACCCCCAATACACAATAGTAGCAATAGCATTTCATCGTTACTAATAAATATATTAATAATAAATCCAGTAATAACGTATGATATTAAACCTAACAATGTCGTCCAAAGTGGGAAAAGCTTTTTTGTTGAATCTAGATTTAACATAATTTCACCTCTCTATAGAAAAACCGACCAAATACGGCCGGTTACGCTACTAGCTTACTGAAAAGAAAGCGTCCAAATACA
>CAYRVM010000230.1:0-2782 GCA_964427575.1 uncultured Oscillospiraceae bacterium
GAATTTGCCATAGTATCTACGAAAACCCCGATTTCTTCTTCTGTTACAATATCCTTTTCATCAACATGTGATCTGCTAAACGTCGCTATTATGTTTGTAATCCCAATTTTCGGAGCCCATTTTAATATTGTTTCAGCATTTTCTCTATTAACAACTGGCCCACGGCCTCCTCTAATAGCATAAACCATTTTTAATTCTTTATAATCCATAAACTGCAAAGTTCCTAGAGTTACATCAATATTACCGCTATTTGCAAAATGGTCATCGATTATCTTGAAGTCCTTTTCAAAGATAAATTCAAATCGTCTTTCAACCCCTTTAAATGAGAATAACGCTTGTTGAATAACTTCAATTTCTATTCCAAATATCAATCCAACTGCTATCGCTGCCATACCATTATACACAGAATGATATCCAGGAACTGACAATTCGATTGGGAAGCTTTGTTTTTTTGTAGTTTTATTAATTCCAATAAAATCTTCATTTATATTGACCGTGAATTTTGCTCTTCCAGATGACAAATCCAGATTTGAAACGCTTAAAATTCCTTCTTGTTTTTCAACGCTATATGTAATTACCTTTGCCTTTGTCTCCCATTCTAATCTAGCGCTGTAAGAATCATCTAAATTCAAAATAGCGAAACTGCCTTCCTTTGCTTTTCTAATTAATCCTGCTTTAGCATTGTAATAGTTTTCAAATCCTTCATGTAAATCAATGTGTTCTCTGCTTATATTGTTAAGAATAACAATATCAAAGTCTACGTATTCGGCCCTAGAAAGCTCCATTGCTGAGGACGAGACTTCCATGGTTACATGACTAACTCCATAATTATGCATATCGAATAAATACTTTTGTAATTCGTACGATTCTGGCGTTGTAAGTTTGGATGGGTAAAGCTCTTCCCCATACATAACCGCTACTGTACCAATAACTCCAGTTTCTAATCCATTACCTTTAAGTATAGCATCTGTAAGGAAGGATGTTGTCGTCTTTCCATTAGTAGCTGTAATTCCAATAATTTTCATTTTCTCCGAAGGGTTTTGGAAGTATATAGCAGATGCCTTGGCCAAAGCTTTTCTTGCATCAATGACTTTGTACTGAGGGAACTTTATGTCATATGCGAACTCTTCAACAATAGCTGCCTTAGCACCCTTTTCTATGGCCATAGGAAGATATTTATGCCCATCTGTCTTGTACCCCTTGATGCAGAAAAAAAGATCACCCTTTTGGACATTATTTGAATGGTATGCAATCCCACCGAAAGAATCGGCATCCGCCAAATCATTTATTCCTTGTTCTATTTTAATCATCTTCTTTAATTCTAAAACGCTGAATGACATTTTATTCTCCTTGCAATTCAATCTATTTAAATACCTTTTTTATTACTTTATTAATCAGTAGTCCCATGAATGCGAATGCAGGTTTTGGATCGCTTAACCTCCATATTGCGTAAGCCTTCTTGTTAAAAAAGAAAATAAAAATATCTCTGATTCGATATTGTTTTGTTTTAAGATAACCCCATATGGATAAAATATCCTCATATGTATATCTAAAAATAATACCTGTATCGTACTGTATCGATTTAGGTTGGAGTGGATTACCAGTCAATTGGCAATAGGTTATCCAAGGCATATTAATTCCAACCTTATAAAGTAAATTATTCAGATTACTTATTCTAACATTTATTTCAATAAGATAATACTCGCCTGTATTAGCATCTTTCTTAAATTCTATCTCTCCAAAACCTTTATAGCCGATTTTTTCGAAAAACCTTGAACCAATTTCATGCAATTCCTGAACATATTTTTGTCCCGTATAAACAGATGCTCCAAAGTTAATTGGAAACTGCCTATATTTTTGGCAAGTCAACCAGTGTGTTACTTTGGATTCATCATTCATATAAGCATCGTATGTATACATATGGTCATCAAAACCCGGAATAATTCTTTGGACTATTACTTCCAAGTTTTCATCTTTCGCTTTTTTTAGCGCTAATTCAAGTTCTTTCAAATTTTCTACTTGAAACATCTTTTTCCTGAAAACTAACACAAAGGCTGCTGAATTGACTGGTTTTACAATGCAAGGGAATCCAATAACCTCAACTACCTTTTTTTTAAAGTCTTCTTCGTTGATGGTAATTGTCTCTGGAACTAAAACTCCATACTCCTTAGCAAGCTTGTGTAGACTTCCTTTGTCCATTACTTCTGTGTAAAGACCCTGTTTTGTCATCGGAATCAAATAATATTTCTTAAGCTTTTCCAAATTGGCATCGACTATCTCAACATATGGATCAGCACATGGTATTAAAACAGGTGGAGAATCTTGAGACTTAGCAAATTCAATTAGAAAGCTGATGAACTCTTCCGGTGTTTTTTTATAATGCGGTGTTATGACTTTTTCGCTGACATATTTCGAATAAAAAGCATAGCTACCTTGCGTTGAATGGTCCATTGCAACTACCGTTACACCATTTTCTCCAAGACATCTAATTGCACTTAATCCGATATAATAATTTGATCCTAGAATTACTGCTTTATTCTTCATATCCCTCACCATTATAATTTATTACCATTCTTCAATTTTAATAATTTCTTTTTCTTTATTCTTCTTCTCTTTACGGCTATCCAGATTATGATAAATAAAATTATCATGACAATAATTGAAAGCCAAAGAAACTTAGTATAGTTGAAAATATTGCTTAAAGTTAGCCATGCGCTGCCAGGTACATCATCTTTCGCAACTATGTCAAATTCTCCTAATTTATTATTTGCCTCATATACTG
>CAYRVM010000231.1:0-2782 GCA_964427575.1 uncultured Oscillospiraceae bacterium
TTTATGCATAATGTATATTTTGCATTTTGATTATTTAATTATATTAAGGAGAAAGTAATGGTATTAAAAAACAAAAACATATCAATAATCGGAGTTCCTCTTGATCTTGGCGCCGACAGAAGAGGTGTCGACCTAGGGCCAATGGCTATTAGATATGCCGGGGTTGTTGATAGACTGAATAAAATTGGATATACCGTATTTGATAGGGGAGATATATTAGTTAAAAGGCCTGATAAAATCAAGTCTGATAATACTAAGCTTAAATATTTGGACGAGGTTGCAAGAGTTAATACTTTACTTTGTGAGTCAGTAGCTAAGGAAATGAGTCTTGGTCATATTCCTCTTGTCCTTGGTGGTGATCACAGTATAGCTATTGGAACCATTGCAGGAGTTTTACAACATAAAAAGAATTTAGGTGTCATTTGGTTTGATGCCCACGGAGATATTAATACAGAAGAGACAACCGAAAGCGGGAATATACACGGAATGCCTGTGGCAGTAAGTATGGGATTAGGACATGAGAAACTTATATCGATTGGTGGGAAAGAAAATAAGATTAGCCCGAAAAACTTCGTTTTAATTGGCGCTAGAGATTTAGATAAGGGCGAAAGAAAATTGATTAAGGAGTTGGGGATAACCGTATTTTCTATGCATGAAGTCGACCTTTTGGGAATGCCTAAAGTTATCGAGGAAGCTATTAAAATCGCTTCTGACGGAACCGACGGCGTACATGTAAGTTTCGATATGGATGCTATGGATCCTTTTTATGCGGTTGGTACTGGAACTAGAGTACCTGGTGGTTTGACTTATAGGGAATGCCATCTTGCAATGGAGATGATTTCATTATCTGATATTATTTGCAGTGTCGAAGTTGTTGAAGTTAATCCAATTTTAGACAATAAAAATGAAACCGCAAATTCCGCAGTAGCACTGTTGGGTTCATTATTGGGCGAATGGTTGAAATAGTTTATAAGAAATTTAATTATGATAATTTATTAATAATGATAAACGCTTCTGTATGTTTTTAAGAAATAGTAGGACAATATTATTGTAATACCTTCCGCAAATGGTACAGTAAGCCATACCCCTTGGATTTCAAAGAATCTCGGCAATATCAAAACTCCGATGCAGACAAATACTAATGATCTGCTTAAGGAAATGATTGCTGAGATTTTTCCGTTGGCGTAGGCTGTGAACATTCCAGAAGCAAATACGTTAATTCCAATGAAAATAAAGCTGATTGCAAATATCTCAAAGCCGTGTGTTGCCATGGTAAAGACATTTGTTTCTGGTCTTACAAATATTGAAGATATTAGTGGGGCTAAAAACTCTGCTGCCAAAAATATTAGTATTGATGATACAACAATAAAGACTTTTGAGTATCTTAAGATTTTTGCAATTTGGTCGAACCTCTTAGCTCCATAGCAGTAGCTTATAAGGGGCGAAACACCCATTGAGAAGCCCAAATAAGTAGAAACTAATAGGAACTGTGCATAGAGTATTATTGATAGCGCTGCTACCCCATCTTCTCCGGCTAATCTTAAGACTGCCAGATTAAAAATTAAAGTAGTTATACCAGTTGATAGTTCGCTTACCATCGATGAGGACCCATTTATCATCAAGTCTTTGATATACTTAAAATCAAGTTTTGGCATTCTATATTTGATCTTCGATTTGCCAGTGGCAAAATATAAAGCGCCTATCACAAAAGTTACAAAGAAACCGATAGCTGTTGCTAAAGCTGCTCCCATCATTTCCATATTCATTAAAACAATGAAAACATAGTCTAGGACTAAGTTTGTAACACCTCCTGCAACATAAAGAAATAATGTGAACCCAGGCCTTCCATCAATTCTAATATAATATTCGTAAATGATACCTAAGAAGGCAAACGGCGCTGAGAAAATCATTATCTGCCCATAAATTTTACAATATTCGTAAAGCCTTGGAGTAGCACCAAGCAATAGTATTACCCTGTCAATAAATGCAAAACCTACTACGGCAAATATTAAACCTACAACTAATGCAATAATACAAATTAATGTGAACTTTTCATTTGCCTCATCTAATTTCCCCGCTCCTAATAAAATCGCAACTATTGCGCTCGATCCAGTTGCTAGCATTAATGATATCCCAAGTATCAACCCTGAAATCGGCATAATAATATTAATAGCAGCCAAAGCATCTGAACCCACAAAATTTGCTACAAACATTCCATCTACAATTGAATATAGAGAAATAAATACCAGCATCAAGATCGATGGTAGTACAAATTTATAGAACTTTCCTATAGTTAAATGATTGGAAATTAATTTATCCATTATTATCTTAAATTTCCCCTTAATATTTCTGATTTAATTATACACAATATTAAAATATTATGTACTTTTACAATTTAAGAATATACAATATATTTACATTTGAAAGGAAAGAGGCGTAAAAAATGTATAACAAAAAAAATACTACAATTTTCTCAATTGATATGAACAATGGATTTGCAAAGGCCGGCAACCTCTATAGCGAAAGGATACAAGCACTTATCGAACCGACCGCTGAATTCTTTAAGTCTGCTAAGGAACAGGGGATTATAATAATTGGGATTACCGATACACACTTACTTGACGCGTTGGAGTTTTCTGCCTATCCACCACATTGTGTGCTCGGAACAGAAGAGTGTGAGATTGTTGATGAATTGAAAATATATATGGATGAAATAATATCCAAGAACTCTACAAATGCTTTTTTTTCAGTACCTATAAGCTATGAGGCCTCTCACAACTAT
>CAYRVM010000232.1:0-2782 GCA_964427575.1 uncultured Oscillospiraceae bacterium
TCATATAATAGTCATGTCTTTAAATCATTTTTTATCAATAAATAATTGCGAGCGGAATGGGGGATAAAAATATGGATAAGGTTGTAACGTTTCAGAAGGAAGATGGGATTGGAATAATAAAGATCAATAGGCCAGATGCTTTGAACTCTCTGAATGAGCAGGTGCTGATTGAACTTGAAGAAGCCTTGGCGATTGTGCAAGGAGACGATGAGATTTTGACATTTATAATAACTGGTGAAGGCAAGGCATTTGTCGCTGGAGCGGACATTGAATATATGAGCAAGATGCAGCAAGAAGAAGGCACAAAATGGGGGTTCTTCGGGGCTGATATCTTTAGGAAACTGGAAAGCATGGACAAGCCTTCGATTGCTGCGGTGAACGGATTTGCGCTGGGTGGCGGGTGCGAGCTGGCTATGGCGTGCGACATGAGGATCGCCTCTGAGCGAGCAAAGTTTGGTCAGCCGGAGGTTGGGCTTGGGATAGCTCCGGGATTTTCCGGAACGCTTAGGCTGCCAAGGATAGTGGGCAAGGCTAAAGCAATTGAGCTCATCTTGACTTGCGACATAATCAATGCTCAGGAAGCAAAGGAAATCGGGTTAGTCAACAAAGTGGTGCCAGCGGAGGAGCTCATGAACGAGGCCAAAGCTTTAGCCCGGAAAATCAACAAGAACGCTCCCCTTGCGGTTCGCAATTCTAATGCGGCCATCAAACGAGGGTTAGAAGCTGACATGGACGCCGGAATCAGAATCGAAAACGAGCTATTTGGACAGTGCTTTGCAACCAACGACCAAAAAGAAGGCATGGACGCCTTCTTAGAAAAGAGAAAGCCGGTTTATAAAGGCAAATAATTAATTAGATTTGATTTTTCAGAAAATATCGACTATGGGCTTTGCTATTGCAATCTCTTGGTGTTTGGAGTAAATTAGTATTTGGATTGTTTAATCTTTTTACAAATCCATAAAATTATTATATAGAATATGAGCACTATTCTAAAAACAATAAACAAAAGTAAAAACAAGTTGTTAGATCATTATTAATAGCATAAAAACTATTTCAAATAATAATATAAAAAAGGCATAAATTTAATTTTAAAAAAGCAAATTGCAAGTTGTATTAAAGATTGAATGTTAAGTTCAATTATTTTTAGGAGGGTAACATGAAAAAAATTGGTGTTTTGGGCACTGGCACAATGGGTGCTGGAATTATTCAAGTACTAGCGCAGACTGGCTACGATGTAGTCTTAAGAGCAAGAAGACAAGAATCTGTGGACAAGGGTATTTCCACAGTAAAAAAGAACTTAGAAAAATTAGTTGCTAAGGAAAAGATCACAGCTGACGACATGGCGGCTACAATGGCTAGAATCCAGGGTTCTACTGACATTGCAATCGTTGCAGATGCTGACCTTATCATTGAGGCTGCAACTGAAGATTTAGTTGCAAAGAAAGCATTATTTGCTGAACTTGACAAGCTTTGTAAGCCAGGAACTATCCTAGCTACAAATACTTCATCTCTATCAATCACTGAGATTGCTGCCGCAACTGGCAGACCTGACAAGGTTGTTGGAATGCACTTTTTCAATCCAGTTCCAATGATGAAGCTTGTTGAAATCATTAAGGGGCTAACTACTTCTGATGAAACTAGAGACATTATCTTAGACTTAACTACAAAGCTTGGAAAGACTCCAGTAGAAGTTGCTGAAGCTCCAGGATTTGTTGTAAACAGAATATTGATTCCTATGGTTAATGAAGCTATTGGAATTCTTGCTGACGGCGTTGCCAAGGCAGAAGAAATCGATCAAGCTATGATGCTTGGAGCGAACCACCCACTAGGCCCATTGGCGCTAGGTGACCTTATTGGTCTTGATGTATGTCTTGCTATAATGGACGTACTTTACTCCGAATTCGGAGATTCTAAATATAGAGCCCACCCACTCCTTAGGAAAATGGTAAGAGCGAACATGCTTGGCAGAAAAACAGGAGTTGGTTTCTTTGATTATAGAAAATAGAAATGCCTTTATCAGACACTTTGTAGTAGCATTCCTTGTTTTGACTTTGATATTGATTCCGGTTAGGGTAATGTTTGCAAGTGTAGGAAATATCAACTTATTTAACGGCACAAGCAGCCTAATGAAGGAAATGCCAGTTTTAGTTGATGAGAATAGTCCTTTTTTCGAATCATTTAAGGATGCTAAGAGAGTCAATATATTATTGATGGGGACTAATCAAAGTTTGTCTGACACAATTATTCTAGCTAGTTATGATATGGAAAATCAGAAGGTTGATTTGATTTCTATTCCTAGGGATACCTATTTCGAGAGGGATGGCTACAACAGCCCAGGGGAAAGAAAAATCAATGCAGCATATGGAGACGGCAAGGCTTTAGGCTCGGCAACAGCGGTGAGCGAATTGCTCATGGGCATGCCAATCCACTACTACGCGGTCGTGGATTATAAGGGAGTCGCAAATATTGTTGATTCCATGGGCGGAGTCCCTGTCAATGTTCCTTTCCATATGGTATACAACGACCCATACGCTAAACCGCAGCTCCACATAGACATCGCAGAGGGCTACCAGGTCCTAAGCGGGGAGAAAGCGGTGCAGTTTATCAGATACAGACACGGCTACACGGAAGGTGACATAGGAAGAGTGAAAGCCCAGCAGGAATTCATGAAAGCAGCCTTCAATCAGGCCCTTTCACTTAAACTGCCAGCGGTCGCAAGCACTGTCTTCGAAAACGTAGAATCTGACATAACCCTCGGCATGGCGACCAAAATAGCCACCAG
>CAYRVM010000233.1:0-2772 GCA_964427575.1 uncultured Oscillospiraceae bacterium
ATTCTTTTGTTTTTTAAATATGCATAAACTCATTTTATATATTTTCCTTTTATCGACAGATGTTTTAAGAGTATAACCCATTACAGGAATTGATATTATATTATTCTTTCCAAATCCTACAAACTCACTTTTTATACAATATTCGAATGAACTACTTAGTTCAGTTGATAAAGTGGTCCAAGTAAAATTTCGTTCTGTTTTTGTATCATTATTAAAGCTATTTGTTATATTTTGGGGAAGGCTTGTTGTTAAACCAAAACAATTGGATGGAACTATTGAAATAATCATTATAAATAATAGAACGATAGAAACTAGCTTTTTCATTTTGAATATTTTAATTTTCATTTTGCAACCCCATAAAATTTTTATTTTATTATACCATACCAAATCTTACGATGACTTATAATATTTATCAAAAAAAGAACAAATATATGTTGACATAGTATAAATAAATAGTATGATAGGAGTATATATATTTCGAAACCGAAATATTCATTTGCGAAATAATGAGGAGATAAAATTATGTCTAAGGAAATTGAACTACTAAAATCAATTTTTCACATTAACAAAATGCTTCACAAGGAAGTCAGCAAAGGCTTTATAAAAGAAGGCTTGAATCCAACGGAAGTAATGTTGCTTTATAAAATTAAGCATGGTTGCGAAAATCTTAGAACTATTGATCTTGCAAAAGAAATGGGAATACCGGCTAGCACATTTACTGGTATGATTGACCGTTTAGTTGAGAAGGGATTCGTAGTAAGAGAGAGAAGCGATCAAGATAGAAGAAGCGTATATCTAAAGATAAGTGAAGAAATTAATTCAAAGACTCAAGAAGATAAAGTGACGGTAAGTCATATGAAGGAAGTACTCTCATGCCTTTCAGAAGAAGATAAACAGGAATTATATAAAGCTATACATAAATTTGAAGAAGCATTAATAAGCAAAAGCGAAAAATAAATTAGAAAATAGCAATAAATTGGAGAATAATAAATGGAAACGTTCAATGTTGAAAATACTAAAAAAGTAGAAAATGAAATCGAGGACCCAGGATTCACTCTGAAGATTTCACTTTGGCTAACATTGCCGGTCCTTCTGATAGGAGGATTTATGGCAATGCTTGACTCAAGCATCGTCAACGTAGCTATTCCATCAATGATGAATGCATTTGGGGTTAGCTCAGACAGTATAGAGTGGGTTTTAACAATTTACATGCTCGTGCTTGGAGTAGTTGTTCCAATGTCAGGTTGGCTTGGAGATTTCTTAGGCTTAAAAAAGTTTTACTTACTATCGCTTATTGTTTTTACTGTAGGCTCAGCTTTTTGTGCCTTTGCTTGGAATGTCCCATCGCTTACTATAGCAAGAGCAATTCAAGCCGTTGGTGGTGGTATGATAATGCCAATTACGATGGCGATGGTTTATAGGTTAACACCTAGGGATAAAATTGGAAAAGCAATGGGACTATTTGGAATGATATTTGTTTTCGCTCCAGCTATTGGCCCAACAGTCGGTGGATATCTTGTTGAGTATGTAAATTGGAGATGGATATTTACAATAAATATTCCTATTGGAATTTTAGGATTAGTTCTTGGGGCTATGCTAATTCCAGAAATCAAAAGTGACCATCCAGGCAGATTCGACTGGTGGGGTGCTATAACTTCCGCAATTGCATTATTTTGTATATTATTCGCTCTTTCAGAAGGCTCAAATTGGGGGTATACATCAATTGAAATAATACTATTGCTTTACACAAGCGCAGTATTCTTCTCATTGTTCATATACCATCAGCTTACAGCAAAAGAACCATTACTAGATCTGAGGGTATTTAAAAATTTGAATTTTACTTTAGGTAATATACTACTTGTTATTATAACAATCGGTATGTACGGAGCCCTGTTTTATATTCCAATTTTCTTGCAATCTATCATGGGTATAGGAGCATTGAAAGCAGGCCTCATAATGCTTTTGCCAGCATTAGCCTCAGCCATTATGATGCCTATTAGTGGTGCCATGTATGACAAAATCGGGCCAAAGGTTCCAATAATATTAGGGCTATTAATAATCACAGGAAGTACATTGGCGCTATCATTTTTAGATGTTTCATCCGCATTATCTACAATAATCGAGATAAATGTTGTTAGATCAATGGGTATGGGATTGGTAATGATGACAGCACAGACTGCATTAATGTCGGAAATACCTACTGAGAAAGTAGGCAGAGCAACATCGGTTAATAATATTTTAACTAGGGTTGCAGCATCGTTCGGAGTTGCAGCACTGACAATAATAATGTCTCAAAGGAGTTCAGTACATGTTGCAAACCTAAGCAATGCAATATCAACAAGCAACCCTATGGTTGTTACTAAAATGAAAGAACTTGCAACGAACTTAGCAAATGGAACGATAAACGAAAACATAGCAAACTCAATGGTTAGCAGTTTACTTGGAAAACAGATATTTCAAATCTCTTTTGTCCAATCAATGAATGATGTTTTTATAATAACTGCAATAATTACAGCTATAGCAATAATCCCAGGGATATTAATAAGAAAGAAGATTTACATAGAAAAAACTAAGGAAGTCATAATGGAAGAAATTATACTTGAAGAAGTGGAGGGCAAAATATATGGATGCTAAATTAGAAAAAAAGCCAGAGTGTATTGAAAAAGACGGATTACAAATTGATAAAGAAATAAGCGAACAAGAGAAGGGGAAAAATGGGATGGGAAAGAAGAAAATAGCGATAATGGCTGCAATAGGAATAATAATGGGTGC
>CAYRVM010000234.1:0-2733 GCA_964427575.1 uncultured Oscillospiraceae bacterium
TTGCATTGGCTCTTATGGTGGAATAGATATATTTGAAGAAAACAAATGGAAACAGAAGCGAGGCAGCAAGGCTACTCAATTTGAGCCGCTCCGCATTTTATGACCGACTCGCGAAATATAACTTAAAATAGAGTCAGTATTTTCTTCCGAGCGCTATGCTCTTTTAATCAAAACTAAAAAAGCAAAGCAGGGAAATAATCCCAGCCTTGCTTTATTTATTTGATTAGCTAACTTTTCTATTCAATTTACATTTCTTATATTAGTAGAATCGGTTACTTGTATTCTAATCTAATGTACCAGAGTTAGGGTAGCTTCCTGAAGAATAGGATCCCAACCCACTTCGCAGTCAAGGTTTTCTCCGATAAATCTGAGCGGAAGCATTGTTCTGCCTGGAGGCACGAGTATTGGCTTAACATTAGCGTTGTTAGGGTCTATCATTTTTTGAACTCCGTTTACCATGGCAAAATTATTTCCAATCCAAAGCTCAATGACTGTATCTTCAGAAGTAATTGTCACCTTTTGATCCAATGCATTCCAGACAGTTACAGCACCTAAAGGGTTAGCAATGTATCTCACGGGTAGAAGAAGTCGGTCATACCTCATAATAGGACTTGCATCCATTGCTTGACTTACATCATTAACAAGATATGCTGCCTGCCCAAGATAAAGTTTTACGATGGTTGTGCCATCAGGAGTTTTAGGTTCTGTAGCTCCGGGAACGGGAGTGACTGGGTCAGAAGCGCCGGGATCTGGAGTAACTGGGGTTGGTATAGTTGGTAATGGAAAAGGCGTGAGATCTATAGGTCTAAATAAATTAAATTCATCTTCATTTATGGGGAGTAAAGGAAGCCCAGAAACAAGCATCTTATAATCAAAATTAATTGCATCATCAGGTAATTCAAGTATTGGATTAATGCTTACTCGAGAAACTGGAACTAATGGAAGTTGTGAAATAGAATTGAATGATTGAGTTGGATATCCGTTCCAAGTTGGACTAGTCCAGCCAGTTTTCCCTAATTGATAATATATTTTGAAACTTGCAGAGGATCCCTCAAACCATTTGTGCTTCAAATAAGTTTCATCGGCATATTGGAGGCCAGGAAGGTTTCCATAGAATCTTGCATCACTTAGTTTTGAGCAATTAGAAAACGCGCTAGACCCCATGACTATTAGACTTGTAGGCAATGTAATGCTTACCAGGCCGGATTTGCTAAAAGATCCTCCGCTGATTGTTGTCAAACCGTTTGGCAGCGAAACGCTGGTTAAATTGCCACAATTGTAGAATGTGCCACGCTCAATTACCTTTACTCCAGTAGGTATTACTATACCGGTTAAATTGATACAATTTGAAAATGCACCCTCATCTATCTTAGTTAAAGTACTAGGAAGGGAGAGAGTTTTTAAACTATAACATTCTTCAAAAGTATACATCTCAATAGTTTTTAGCCCGCTTGGTAATGTAAGGTTTGAGAGATTTGTACAACCACCGAAAGCACTTGATGCTATTTGAGTCAAAACACTTTGGAAAGTAACAGTGGTTAAAGAGGTACAAAAGCGAAAAGCATAATGGCCTACGGATGTAACTTTTGATGGAATAACTAAACTCTTTAGCATGCCGCAATGTACAAAAGCATTATTTCCAATTGTAGTGAGACCGGCAGGCAATATAAAACTAGTTAAGAAATCATTATCTGTAACGGAATTTTCTAAGAGTACTTTGACTGAGGATGGAACGGTGTAGCTTGCATCAGTTTTGGCTTTTGGGTATCTAACCAATGTAGTTTTATCTTTATTATAAAGCACTCCGTCTTGGCCTGAAAAATATTGATTGTTTGGATCAACAATGAAAGCAGCTACTTCCTTGCATCCTTCAAAAGTAGTTAATGCAATCGTCGATAGATTTTTCGGGATATTTATGCTTTTCAACTTGTTATAGCCAAAAGCATATTCACCAATTGAAATAAGGCTATCTGGCAGGATTATTGAACTTACAGAAAGACAGCCCTCAAAAGTGCTGATTCCAATTGTTTTTAGAGTGCTTGGAAGCTTAACACTTACTAAATTGGGACTCATTTCAAATGCGCTATCACCTAATGCTGTGACACCTTCGGGGATGGTTACAGAAAGCAAAGTTTTATTAAAAAGGAAAGCGTATTCGCCGATGCTAGTTACAGGATTGCCCCCTAGCTTCGAAGGTATTGTTAGGTTTACTGCAGTACCGGTGTATTTGGTTATAGTTACCTTACCATTTGATGTTGTATACTGAAAATCAGGGGAGTCAGCAAGGGGTATTAAAATTGGTGTAATTGGTGATATTACAGTGGGGGAAATAACTTGCGTACTATCCGGAAGAGCTATAGATGGAATTGGGGCCAGAATTAAGATCATAACAAGCATAAATATAGATAACTTCTTTAGGCTTTTCATGCTATTCATTCCTTTCGTTTTTTAGCCACGATAAAGAAAAATGAGCCCTAACTAATTATAGAATCAAATTAATCAATCTTTATGCAACTATTATATTACTTTTAAGAGGAATGTAAATTTTTTTCTCCCTATAAATGCTTATTTATATTGCCAAAATCATACAAGCTGTGTTATTATAAACATCGTAGCAAAACTACAAACCAGAAAAAACGAAATTCAAATTTTGATAAAAATACCGAATTTCAATAGTCTGGCGACATAGCCAAGTGGTAAGGCAGAGGTCTGCAAAACCTCTATTCCCCAGTT
>CAYRVM010000235.1:0-2393 GCA_964427575.1 uncultured Oscillospiraceae bacterium
GGACTGGAAGAGCCTGTAAGAGGCGCTCCAGATATCGTATTGCGGTATTTCGTGCGTGCCGTCCATTATTTCCAGTTCGCGGTCCACGCTTTTAACCACGCCGTACATTGAGCAGACAGCGCCTTCTTTATATGTAAAGTCTGATTGAAATACAAGTATGGGTTTCATTTTTACTTCCTCCTAAATAAAAGGATTGAAATATCTTCCATGATTAATAAATGCTGAAATACAAATTGTAATTATAAAAACTATAATTGAAAATCCTATCGCGGCAAAATCTTCCTTAGTTAATTTTCTAGTATTGTACCAAGTCCTCTTTTTACTTTTGGCGAATCCTCTCAAATCCATTGCGTTTGTTATCAGCTCAATTCGATCAAGAGTTGAAAAGATTAGTGGGAGTATAATGAGCAACGAGTTCTTGAAACGATTCTTTATTGTAACTTTATTAGTCATTTCTAGGCCTCTTGCTTGTTGTGCTTGGCTTATGTCCTGGTAGTTCCTTTGAATATCTGGGAAATATCTTAATGTTAAAGCTACAGCAAATGCAGCCTTATAATTTACACCCACTCCATTTAAAGAAGCTGCGAACTCGCTTGGATTGGTTGTTAGTAGAAATATTATTCCTAGGGGAACCAACGAAGCATATTTCATTAATTTAGTAGTCTGATAAAACAATTGTTCTGCTGTCAAATGATATGGTCCAAATAAGCTCAAGAGCTCATGTCTTGTTCCATAAATACTTACTCCAAGCTCAGGAGCGAATAAAAATGTCACGAATGCGTTAGTTAGCAAGAAGAAGAGAACATAATAAAGCATCAATCGTATTTGCGAGAACTTTATTTTAGATGTTCTTAACCCCCACAATGAAAATACTAAAGCGCATAATATAACTCTAATATCGTATGAGAACATCACTGCAAAGGTAAGCAGCATAAAGCAAATGAGCTTCGTTAATCCAGAAAGTCTATGAATAAGTGTGTATTCATAATTGTACGAAAATAATTTCATCTTCATAAAGTATCTCACCAGCCTTTCATAGTCAATAAAGCCTTGAACAAACTTAGTCTCATCTTGGATTCCAGCCATTTGAGCTAATTTGAAAAGCGAAGTTTCCTTGAGGTTTGCCTCTTTTATTACCTCTTGGTCAGTCAATACCGCGGATGCAGACGTGTCTGCAATTTTCTTTCCTCCAGCCAATACTACAGCTCTAGGTGTATACTCCAGCATAAGATGCATATCATGCGTTATTAAAATTATAGTTACTCCACTTTTGTTTATTTCTTGAAGGAATTCCATAATATCTGTGTAATGTCGGAAGTCCTGGCCCGCTGTTGGCTCGTCCATGATAAGTATTCTTGGGTCGAGGACTAGGATTGATGCAATAGTTACTCTTTTCTTCTGGCCATAGCTAAGTGCTGAAATTGGCCATTCTAGAAAAGGAGCCAACCCGCATACTTTCAGGATCTTTTCAACTCTGATTTTAATTTCTTCTTCTGGAACGTTTCTAAGTCTTAGGCCTAAAGCTACCTCATCAAAGATTAAATTCTTTGAAATCATTTGGTTAGGATTCTGCATCACTAGTCCTATTATTTCTGCTCGCTCTTTTATAGACTTTCCTGCTAGTGTGGCTCCGCTATATAGTGTTGCTCCTTTGTCTTCTTTAACAAAACCACATAAAATTTTTGAAAGTGTAGATTTCCCAGCACCATTTTTCCCAACAATGGAAATCATCTCTCCTTCTCTGATATCAAAATCGACTTCATCAATTATTTGTTTAATGCCATCATACGAGAAACTCATATTGTCAATTTTCAATATTGAAGGATTGCTATTTTCCCTATTCACCTTCACGATAGATTTATGCCAACTTCGTAATGCTTCATTAACGCCCGTAGTATCTAAACTCCAAATATGTCCTGCCTTCATCTCAGGAGTTACCTTAATATTCGCATATTTCATAGCTGTTACATAAAGGGGCTCTCTAATTCCATTCTTAACGAGCACATCAGAAGCAACCAAGTCATGGGGATTCATGTCAGCAATAATGCGACCGTCATTTATCATTATTACTCTATCAACTTCTCGATGTAGGACGTCCTCTAATCGGTGTTCAATTATAACTATTGTTTTTTTTGATTGCTTATGTATGTCATCAATTATTTCAATCGCTATTTTACCAGTTGCTGGATCGAGATTTGCTAATGGCTCATCAAAGAGCAGTATATCAACATCGTCAATCATTACTCCGGCTAGGGATGTCCTTTGCTTTTGACCCCCAGATAGCTCATAAGGTGAGGAGGTTAAAAGCTTTCCCATATCTACCATTTCGGCTACTTTAGCTACCCGCTCCCTCATTTCATTGTGGTTTATGCAGTCATTTTCCATAGCAAATG
>CAYRVM010000235.1:2403-2678 GCA_964427575.1 uncultured Oscillospiraceae bacterium
CTGTCCCAATAATTTTCGACATTTGAAATATATCCAACTCGCTTGTCTCTAGGCCTTTAATTTTCAAGCTGCCTTGTGTTGTTCCCTTATATGAAAAAGGAATAAGCCCATTAAGGCAATTCCCAATTGTACTTTTCCCACTGCCACTCGGTCCTACGATTAAAATCTTTTCTCCTGAATAAATTGTAAGATTGATATCATTAAGCGTTGGTTCAGCCTGGCTATTATATTGAAATGAATAATCTTTAAACTCTATAATAGGTATCTTATTCATG
>CAYRVM010000236.1:0-2666 GCA_964427575.1 uncultured Oscillospiraceae bacterium
CAACGGCGAGATTTTTACAACCGGATTGTTTGTAATTTCTAATATGGTAAGATTGACTAACTCACGAATTGGCGAAATATCGGACACCAGGTTGTTTGCCAAATTTAGTTTTGCGAGATTTTTGAGATTTTTTAAGGTTTCCTAATGCTTTAAGCGTTTTAAGTTGAAAAAAGTGAATCACTGTTTTTGAGTTTGTTTACATTATGTAATTTTAATGTGCTTTATTTAGCCTTTAACGTTTTAATGATAATTGGATCTAGGGAAGAAGATACCTGGAAGGATATTGAAGCATATAATAAATTAGGAATTAAAATTGATTTCGGCTTCACTCCTGATGGCGAATTCCCGGTTTGTAATGGAGAAAAGGGATATCTTGATATTAAATTGAAGTCGAAAAGAACTCCGGAGGATGATGGATTCATTCTTGAGGGAGGTTCAGCCGCTAATATGGTTCCTGACTACGCGGTTTTACAAACATATGACAAAGAAACAAACAAGTATAAGATTCATGAGTCACATGGAGAGGCCGCACATACGGCATATCATGATAAGGGTATTAATGCCATACATCTATTATCAGAAGAAGTTATAGACCTTGATCTTCCACCATCGGTCCATAATATTTTAAGCTTTATAAAGAGATATTGCGAGGACCCTTTCGGAGGCGAGCTAGGAATTGATTCGGGAGAAGTAACTATTGGAGAGGATTATTTCCATAGAAATGTTTCTACACCTACCATATTGTCTACAAGCAAGAAAAGCTTTAAACTACAGATTAACATTAGGACAGCATTTGGATACGATGGTAAGAGTGTATTAAAGCAAATAAAAAGTGCAGCTAAAGAATATAAATTATCCACCCATATCGTTCAAAGTATGGACGCAACTATGATTAAAAGAGATTCACATTTCATATTGATCTTGGGAGATATTTATAGGGGAAACACAGGCGACGACAAAATGTTCAACGTAGCATATGGAGCTTCTTACGCGAAGGCAATGCCAAACATTGTTTCCTTCGGGCCGATTTTCCCTGGTGATATAGATAGTTGTCATGAAATTAACGAGAGAGTTTCTATAAAGCAATTGATCAAAGCGGGTGAAATATATTATCAGTCAATATTTAAATTATGCTTATAAATTTAAAATTATGGATATTTGAGGATGATTAATAAATACATAATTGGCAGGAATTAAAAAATTGCCAATTAATAAAGAAGCGGGAGAAATAATAAATGCCTAATAACGATATACAAAAGGCAACGAAAAATAAAAGAATAAATGAGCTAGAAAAAAATGCAGAAAAGCCCACAAGCATTGAAAAGGCTCTTAATTTGCTATATGCATTCGTCGAGCCGCCATATGAATACACTCTTCCTCAACTTGTGAAAAAGACCGGTATGAATAGAACGACATTATATAGGAATCTTTCATCGTTGCTACAAAGCTCTCTACTTATGATCGACGAGCAAAACAAGTTCTACAAAATTGGACCATTGGCATATAGAATGGGCTCAATATATTTAATAAACGCTAATTATGAAGAAAGAGTTTTGTCAATTTTAGAAAAGATTGCTGAGGAATCTTCTGAATCCGTAGGCTTGGCAAGAAGAGAAGGAGATAAAATAGTTTCGATTTATTCGGTAGAGATACACCAACCTACCAAAATGAATGATAAACCAGGAGTTTTTTACCCTATCAATAAAGGAACTTATGGGAAATGCTTGATGGCATATTACGATGAGACCAAAGTTAAAGAGCTCCTTGAAAAAAGTACTTTTGAAAAAACTTGTAAAAACACGATTACAGATAAGCAGGAGCTTCTACTAGAATATAAGAGGATAAAAGAACAAGGATTCGTACTCAGTATTGAAGAAACCTTCCCATATGTAATAGGAGTTGGCGTGCCAATTATCAACAGCAAGGGAAAAGTTAAGAACGTTGTTGCAATTTCATTTTTCAAGCATGATAACTATTTAGATAAAATTGAAGAATGTAAGTTGCTTTTATTCAAGTACCAAAGTGAGTTGGCAAAATATATCTTGTGAGAATGGCTTAAATATCTTATTTAAATAGCTTAAATACTCAGTGCTATGATAGTAAAATATGTATAATTTAGATTTAGAAAATAAAATATTAAGGTATGAGTACTATAAATAAGTTCTAAAACGCAACCGTAAGATTTGAATACTATAAAAAAATTCTAAAAACTAAAAAAGAAAAGAGAGGGCTTATGATGAGGAAGGCGATAATCGGAGGGACCGGGGTCTACGACTTGGAAGGTATGGGTCTGGGCGCTGGTGCGAGCCAACAGCGGGAAATCACCACGGAGTATGGGGTGGTTTCCGTTGATATTGTGAGCTTTTCATTAGATCGTGACGGGAAAAGGACAAAAGATTTGGAAAGTATGGATGAAGCTAGTGCTGATACTGGAATTGATGCTAGCAGTCGGAAGAGCGATTCTGATAAAAGTGATACATCCTTGTTGGAGGTTGTGTTTCTAGCGCGGCACGGCAAGGGCCACGGGGTGCCGCCTCACAAGATCAACTACAGGGCAAATATCATGGCGCTCAAGCAGCTCGAAGTGGATGAGATATTTGCCACCTGCGCTGTTGGTCATCTTTTCAAACAGGTTACCCACGAAGACGGGAAAGTGACAAACCATT
>CAYRVM010000237.1:0-2665 GCA_964427575.1 uncultured Oscillospiraceae bacterium
ATCGCAAGGAATAAAATACCAATGGCCAAAACAAATAGACTCGATGCGCCGCTTGAGGCACTTTCGGCCTGCAATGGATATAAGAGCAACATTATCTGTTCAGAAAGTGCCATCAATCCAAATGTACAAGGGATGCCAATTATTACTGATGTTCTCAAGCCGAGTGAAACATTTCTCTTTAAAAACTCTGTGTCATTTATGCTTTTCGCAGCAGAAATAGCTGGTACCAAGCTCAGTGCTATGCTCAAAGCCAATGCCTGGGGTATGTTTATTATTGGTCCTGCCATTCCAGAAAATTGTCCATATAAAGCGTTAGCAGCATCTTGAGTAAATCCGGTTTCCTGAAGTCTTCTCATTACAACAGTTACATCAACTATATTCATAATTGGAAGGATTGAAACGCCAATTGTAATCGGTATTGCTATTGAAGCAAGTTTTAGAAGAATCTTTCCTGCACTTTCCCTTTCGTGATGTGGTTCTCTAATAAAGCCACTTTTTAGTTTGCTTCTTCTTCTAAAATAGATAACTAACAGAATTAATGCACCTGCTATTGGCCCTATGCTTGTGCCGAATGAGGCCCCAGCCGCAGCCAGTTCAACGCCTCTTGGTATTAGTAAAAAGGCTAATCCTAAACCTATTGAAACTCTAACAAACTGTTCAACAATCTGCGATATTGCTGTTGGCTCCATCTCTTGAAGCCCCTGGAAATATCCCCTGAATACTGCCATCAATGGAACAAAAAGCAAGGCTGGGGCAATTGCAACCATGGATGCATATGCTCCTTCATTTTTTAATGCTTTTACGATAAAATCGGCTCCAAAGAAAAATATAGAGGATGCTACGATTCCTATAATAAACATTAGCACAAATGATAGTTTAAAGACTCTGTGAGCCTCTTCCCTATTACCTACCGCTATTCTTTCTGATGTCATTTTAGAGATTGCTGCCGGTGCTCCATTTGTTGAAAAAACTAGTAGAAAAATATAAATAGGATAGGCCGTTTGATAATAGCCCATTCCCTCATCACCTATAATATTAGCCAGTGGTATTCTGAAAATTGCTCCCATAACTTGAACTATCAGTCCTGCTAACCCAAGAATTATGGCTCCCTTTAGAAATGTTCTTCTGCTCATTAGTCCTCCGCTTTAGTAATCTATAGTAATTTATTAATTTCTCATTTCGTTGTATTATATCAAAATTCAGGGTTGATTTATATATTTAATTCTGTTTTTTTGCTATAATGACTTATATTACTTGGTAGAAGGAGATATGAATATGAAATCGCCGACGATGATTATGATACTTGATGGTTTTGGATATAGTAAGGAAACGAAAGGTAATGCAATTGCACTAGCCCGCACTCCTAATTTGGATAAATTATTTAAGAAATATCCTCACAATCTTTTGTCCGCCAGTGGAATGATGGTTGGTCTTCCAGATGGGCAGATGGGAAATTCTGAAGTTGGACATTTAAACATAGGTGCTGGTAGAATTATTTATCAAGAGCTAACAAAAATTACCAAAGAAATAAGGGATAAAACATTTTTTTCAAATCAGGCTCTAATCGATGCTATGAACAGTGCAAATCTAAATAATAAGCCCCTCCATTTAATTGGTCTTTTATCCGATGGCGGTGTACATAGCCATATCGATCATCTGATTGCAATTTTGGAACTTGCTAAGAAAAACAAAGTAAAAAATGTATATATACATGCCATTCTTGATGGCAGAGATACACCGCCCGATTCTGGAATCAGACACATGGAAAAGCTTCTCTTGAATATGGATAGATTGAAAATAGGTAAAATTTCTACGATTTCAGGCCGTTATTACGCCATGGATAGAGATCACAGATGGGATAGAGTAACTCTTGCTTATGATGCCATTAGCCAATGGATTGGTCGAATTTCAGAAGATCCAATAGAGGCGATTCAATCGGCATATTCTCAAGGAGAAACCGATGAGTTTTTCAAGCCAACAATAATTTCTAAAAATAGCTTTATAGAAAATGGTGATTCGATTATTTTCTTCAACTTCAGGCCTGATAGAGCTAGGGAATTGACTAGATGTTTTGTTGATGCAAATTTTGACAGTTTTCTAAGAAAGAAAACTTACACCTAATGTTAAAGTAGCATTTTTGCCCCAATCCATTGACAATACCTTAGGCCAATATCTTGCTAAAAACAATAAGACTCAACTTAGAATAGCAGAAACCGAAAAATACGCGCATGTAACTTTCTTTTTTAACGGTGGTATTGAAACTCCAAATCCAAATGAGGATAGAATATTGATTCCTTCCCCATCTGTGGCAACCTACGATCTTCAACCAGAAATGAGTGCAGAGAAAATTGCAGATGCGGTAATTCCTCAAATCGAGAGGGATTTTTACGATGTTATTGTTTTGAATTTCGCAAATCCAGATATGGTTGGGCATACCGGCGTATTGGAAGCCGCAATAAAAGCAATTGAAACTATCGATAATTGCGTCGGTGAAGTTGTTGCTTCGGTCCTTGCAAAGGGTGGAACGATTTTATTGACTGCAGATCACGGTAACGCAGAAAAGATGCTTGATGAAAAAGGTCATCCTTTTACTGCTCATACAACTAATCCCGTACCTTTCATTTTGATTTCAGAAAAACACTATAAATTAAAAAGCAAGGGCATC
>CAYRVM010000238.1:0-2646 GCA_964427575.1 uncultured Oscillospiraceae bacterium
GATAAAAACCTTTCCCATGTCTTAGGTTCATCATCAAAGTAAAACTCCCATGCTTTGTGCTTGATTAATTCGCTAGTAGCTTTGTGAAAGTCTCTTGCATCTGTGTCTATTCCTACTAAAGACAGATAGGCAAGTTGAGTTTTGCTCCGCAACCAGGGCTGTGTACCAGGCGTAAATATTCCAAGTTTTACTGTCTCGGACGAAGCCATGATGGAACCCCGCAATCTCTTATCTCTTTTTTAACATTTTCTAGCCAAGCCTTTTTACTCTGTAATTCTGTTTTAGTGTTTGTTTTTATCCCTTTCCCGTCACATACCCTTTTCCATTCACTGTGAAGTTTAGAGTAGAATTTTCTTTTAAAAATACTGACTGCTTCTTTGTATTTTTCTACGTTTACCTCATTAGATTCTTTAGGTGGAGGAAATTCCTTATAATATAAGGCGGCAATATCCTTTGACAATTGAGTTAATTCCTCTTTAATATCTTTCCTCTTTTTATTCTTATGTCCCCTACTGTCCCCGCACAAGTAACTATAAATATCTTCGTTAGACATTGTGTTAAATTTTTGTAGTTTTGGGTCGGTAGACTTGCGAAGGATATCAATATAGTCTAATGTCTCTTTTGGTATAGAAGTGTGCGTTTTTAGAAAGATATCATCTTGGCGATAAAATTCAGCGTCAATAATTTCATATATTTCTTCTTCTTCATTGCCGGACTTCTTGTTTTTTTGTTCTTTGTATTCTTCTTCTCTGAACGCTTTCTCAAATTCGTCCTCAAATGATTTTATAACATCCTGTATTTCAGAATCACCAGATGCAAATATGTCACAAACGTCTTCATTGTAGTTCTCAATTTTAGGGTTTCTTCGTAGTCCCCTCCCAATCTGTTGCTTAATCTGAGGCCAGCTCTTAGTCAAATTCAAAAACAGAAGTATGCTTGCACGATGGTTATCAAACCCTTCGCTCGCCTTCCTAACCTGTATTAGACACGGCAAGTCTCCATCATTAAAAGCATCTAGTGTCGCACTATTCTGTTTGTCATCCTTTTCATTGTTCTCTCCAATCCAATCTGAGAAATCTTGACCTCTTATCTCATTTATTATATTAGAAACAAACATGGCGTGTTTTACTGTCATAGCAAAACCTAGTATTTGATGTTGTTCTGGATGGTATGCGTTTTTCTCGTCATACTTTTCTAATGCGTCAGTAACCATCCTAGAAAGATAATTACCGTTATACCTCAAGCCCTTTTTAGTTTTTTCAAAGTCGTCGAACGTCTTATATCCCTGTGTCTGTAGAAATTCTGTTGTAACTCTAAGAGGCCCGTCGTTAGAATCTATATCTACAAAATATTGCTGAATGCGGCCTATGGGTTGTCTGTTAACTTGTTCTGCAAACGACTGCGCCTGAGTTATTTCAACTAACGGAATTGCTTTTTTCTTGCTTTCAACGTCTTCATATTTAATCCCAACCAATGGCACATTGTCGTGGCGATGAGGAGTAGCAGACAGATAAATGGCTTTTTTAAAACCACCAAACCGCAAGAATCTTGACCACTCGTTTCCAACATTAGGGTCTTCCCCATCTCCCGCTAAATGGTGTGCTTCATCACAGATAACCATCCAATTATTTAAATTGAACAGCTTCTTATATTCCGCAGGCTTTCTTGCTATTAATGGGTATGATGCAAGATAGAATGTGCAATCCGAAGACGGGTCTACTGTTTCGCGAGCAAGCCAGTCGTTGTTCTCGCAATATTCGGAACTATAGCTTATCCCGAATGTTTTAGCGGAATTGTCTATAGCTTTTTCCCACTGTGCCCCCTGTATAGTAGACGAATACACGACAAGACAACGATTAACTAACCCTGCATTTTCTAATACAATATAGCATCCTATACCTGTAAAGGTTTTACCATATCCTGTAGGTAGCTTAATTAAGTCAAACACATCAGGTGATTCAATTACTTTTTGCCATGATTCTTTTTGGCCCTTATAAGGCGTAAAATTCAATTTCATTTTTGTTTTTTTGTGCATTTTCTTATGGCACTCCTTACATAATAGTTTAAAATTTCCTAATTCTGTCGCCCCACCTTTACTAAATGGAGTAATGTGATGAACATGGTTCCCTCTTTCGCCACATATTTCACATCTACCCGAATTGGCGACTATCATGTCAAACCGCTGTTGTTTAGTAGCTACTCTAGGTTGTTTTGCCATGTGTTGTTACTCCTTTTATTCCAACACTTAGATAGTCCTTTATGGCAACCATACTACCCAAGCAGAACAAAAAAATACCCAATGGAATATGGATAGCATATTATCCGTGTTGTGTCAACGGCAAACATGTAGTCACGAGTTCCTTCCATTGTGGACATATCTATTGTAGTGGCTATTACCAAACGTCCATGATGCCACAGACCTATAGTCAGATACCTTTGCCAATCCGCGGTGTTGGTGGGCAATTCTATTGTGGCAATGCGCACAAAGTAATGTAAGATATTGTGGGTTAAAAAATTCTTTCTCGATATTTGGGAACGAGTATTTTCTGTGGTGAACCTGTAAATAATTCTCGGCACCACAAATGACACATGTTTTTTCTCTATCTATTACATTTTGTCTCGCTACTTCCCATTCCTGAGAATTTA
>CAYRVM010000239.1:0-2646 GCA_964427575.1 uncultured Oscillospiraceae bacterium
AGGAGGTTGGTTGCGATGGATTGGTTTAGGTGCACTTACTTTTATAATCCTTGCAGGTTTAGGGTTTCTGTTTGGAATTAATCCATTAAAAATAGAATCCTGGGTGAGTATTGCTGTTGCAGGAAGAATTCTGCAGTACTTCATGGTTGCTGTTACATTAATAGTTGTTGCTGTTCCTGAAGGATTACCAATGAGTGTTACATTAAGCCTTGCATTAAGTATGCGCAAGATGCTGGATGCTAATAATTTGGTGCGTAAGATGCATGCGTGTGAAACCATGGGAGCAACGACTGTTATTTGTACAGATAAAACCGGTACGCTTACTCAAAACCAGATGCAGGTGCATACGACAAATTTTTTCAGTTTAAATTGAAAAGGATTACAAAATGACAGAGCCGGAAATATAATTAAAGAAAGTATCTCTGTAAATTCAACTGCATATCTTGATTACTCTGATCCGGAGCATATAAAATCAATCGGTAATCCGACTGAAGCTGCCATGCTTCTTTGGTTACACAAACAAAATGTTAATTACCTGGACCTGAGGGAAGATGTTACAATTATTGAGCAACTGACTTTCTCCACCGAGCGTAAATACATGGCAACCTTTGTTGATTCACCGCTAGTTGGGAAAAGAGTACTGTATGTTAAGGGGGCACCGGAAATTGTTTTGTCGCATTGCGAAAATGTACAATTTGATGGAGAATTAAAATCGGTTACGGCTTCAAAAACTATAATTGAAGAACTGCTTATTCAATATCAAAATCAAGCCATGCGAACCCTGGGGTTTGCATATGAGATAATTGATGATACTAAAGACAGGTTTGAAAATGGAAGATTAGTAAATACAAATTTAACCTACCTGGGAGTAGTGGCCATTTCTGATCCTGTTAGACCAGATGTGCCAGATGCCGTTAAAAGATGCATGAATGCCGGGATAGATGTTAAGATTGTAACAGGTGACACACCAGGAACAGCCCGCGAAATCGGAAAACAGATTGGTATCTGGAGCGATAAGGATAAAACAATTAATATTATTACTGGCGTTGAATTTGAAGCTCTTACGGATGTTGAAGCGGCTAAACGAGTGCAGGGTTTAAAAATTATGTGCAGGGCCAGGCCGACTGACAAGCAACGCTTAGTACAATTATTACAACAAGGCGGTTCGGTTGTAGCCGTTACAGGTGATGGAACAAACGATGCACCGGCATTAAACTTTGCCCATGTAGGATTATCGATGGGCTCTGGTACGGCTGTGGCAAAGGAAGCAAGTGATATTACACTCTTGGATGATTCGTTTAACAGTATTGCAACAGCTGTGATGTGGGGAAGGTCGGTATATCAAAATATACAACGGTTTATTTTATTCCAATTAACCATCAATGTGGCAGCACTGATTATAGTACTACTCGGATCGATTTTTGGAAGTGCCTTGCCTTTGACCGTTACACAGATGCTCTGGGTTAACCTTATCATGGATACTTTCGCAGCTGGCGCCTTAGCATCCCTGCCCCCTAATCACCGCGTAATGGAGAATAAACCCCGCAGGAATGAAGATTTTATCATCACTCCAGCCATGCGTTTTAACATTCTTTTTGTCGGATTTACGTTTGTTGCATTATTGCTTGGACTGTTGTACTATTTCACTGATGAGAATGGAATTATAAGCCCATACAATCTATCATATTTCTTTACCTTCTTTGTAATGCTGCAATTCTGGAATATGTTTAATGCCAAAGCTTTCCTGACAAAAAATTCAGCCTTTAAAGGAATGAAAAACAGCGTTGGATTCCTGCTTGTTGCCTGTGCCATATTCTTTGGGCAGATCGCAATTGTAGAATTTGGTGGAGATGTATTTAGGACAGTTCCTTTGAAACTAATGGACTGGGGGATAATAATAGGTTCAACATCTTTAGTCCTATGGATTGGAGAGGTGCTCAGATTTGGGAAGAGAATTAAATGAGCGAACTGTAATGATAGCCACATGGGTATTTAAACCTGTGTGGCTATTTATTATAAAAAAGAAAATAACATTTATTTTTGAAATTCGGTTAAACCCTAACTCTGAAAAAAAATACATATCATACTATTCTAAAGTACAGCATACCAATACTTTAGGGTGATATGAGTAATGCGTAATTATGTATTAAATTCTTGTAGCTAAATGCTTGTTTTATAATAATATACCACTAATAATACGTAAACAAAGGAAGATTTAGAAGTTAAAACAATAGTAGGAATATAATAATGTAATTAATGTTACTTTTTAAAAATATTAAGTGAATCGTAACGATAAGCTAATTCCCTATTCCATCTCACCAAATCCCATCACCAAAACTATGAATCCAAAATATACCAATAGGCAACAAAGAATTTATTCGGATTATTCTCCCAAATCCGATAGCCGTCTACTAGTAATTTTACAAAATAAAAAAGATTACATCCCAGAAGTGATTGAAATCATTATTGATATTTTAGATGAAAGAGGGTCACTTCCTGAACATATAGCCGAAGAAAATCGAATTTTGGCTAAAGAAAATAGCCTAAAACTTGAGAATGAAAATTTGATTAATTATGCTTCTAATTTACTCTATAATCAGAATAAGAGTCCGGAAGAATCAGTTCAAATACTAGTCTCGAAAGGCA
>CAYRVM010000240.1:0-400 GCA_964427575.1 uncultured Oscillospiraceae bacterium
TAACTGTCTATATGAGGTTACTTCATTTCTAATTATATCTGTAAATATTTCTTCATGAGTTGGTCCAAGGCAGAAGCTTCTGTCATTTCTATCTTTAAGTCTAAAAAGCTCCGGTCCGTATGCGTACCATCTTCCAGATTCCTGCCAAAGCTCAGCAGGCTGTAGCGCTGACATTAAAATTTCTTGCGCACCTTTTTCATCCATTTCTTCTCTGATTATTTCTTCTATCTTTCTTAATATTCTTTTACCTAAAGGCATAAATCCATATACACCCGAAACTAGTTTTCTTATCATTCCAGCTCTGAGTAAAAGGATATGGCTAGGAAGCTCCGCTTCATTTGGAACTTCTCTTAGTGTGTGTATATGCATCTTTGACATTCTCATTTTCAAGTCATCCATG
>CAYRVM010000240.1:410-2636 GCA_964427575.1 uncultured Oscillospiraceae bacterium
TTATATAAATGTTTTATTATTATCATTTTTAATTGGTTGCTAGCTATTTTTCGACAGCTACAATAGCAGTAACTGCAATTCCTTCTTCTCTACCAACGAAGCCTAGGCCTTCAGTCGTTGTACCTTTTATGTTGACTCTGTCTTCAGATATTTTCAATACTTGGGCTATATGTTTTATCATTTGATTGATATACGGTGCTATCTTGGGTCGCTGAGCTATAACAGTCGCATCTATATTAATAATTTCGAAACCTTCGCTTCCAATCAAGTCGCCAACTTTTTTTTTCTATATCAAACAAGAAATCCCTCTGTAATCCTCATCGGTATCGGGGAAATATCTACCTATATCAGCTAGACCGCAAGCCCCGAGCAATGCATCCATAATAGCATGTAAAAGAACATCCGCATCTGAATGCCCAAGCAGACCTTTCTCGAAAGGAATTTCAACTCCTCCAAGTATTAGTTTACGATTCTCCACAAAAGCATGGACATCAAACCCATTTCCAACTCTCATTTCTTTTTCGCTCCCTTGGTCTTTATTTCTCATACTGAGAAGTGCCTTGCATATTGCAACATCTTCCATAGTAGTTATCTTTATATTACTGTAATCGCCTCTAACAATATATACTTTTTCTTTTATTCTTTCAAGAAGAACGGTTTCATCGTTTCCATAATACCCATCTTCAAATGCTTTCTCGAATGCTCTGACGATAATATCTTTCTTAAATCCCTGCGGCGTTTGTATCGAGACCATTGAACTTCTATCAGGGGTCTCTGATATTAAGTCTGCTTCTACAATCTTAATCGTGTCTTTAACTGCAACTCCTGGAGCTGCTGCTCCCTTTTCAGCGGTCTTTGCAATTACGTGGTTGATAGTTTCTTGGCTTATTAAAGGCCTAGCACCGTCATGAATCAAGACAATATCTATATCTTCGCTAAGCATCTTAATAGCATTATAGACAGAATCCTGCCTTTCAGCACCGCCTGAGGCTAAGATAATTTTCTTAGAAAATAAGCCCTTACCAATAAATTCTGTATTAAAAAAATCCATCTCATCTTCCCTAATGACAACAATGATTTCATCAAAAGTTGGATCTTCAGAAAAGGCCATGATGGATCTAACAATCACTGGTTGATTGCCTATTTTGATATATTGTTTATTAATGCCGCTGCCCATTCGTTTGCTCGAACCGGCAGCGGCAATGATTGCAGCTATTTTATGATTTTTATACATTATTATCTCCGTGCAACCTTATCTCTTTGGTTTTGCAAAAATCATTCTGCCAGCTGAAGTTTGAAGTACGCTTGTAACTATTACTTCAATTTCATCACCAATGAATCTTTTTCCATCTTCAACAACAATCATAGTCCCATCGTCTAGATAAGCTATAGCCTGATTGTTTTCTTTTCCCTCTTTAATAAGAGTCAAAGTCATTTCTTCACCAGGTAATACCACTGGTTTTAGAGCATTTGCCAAGTCATTGATGTTTAATACATCTACACCCTTGATCATAGCAACCTTGTTTAGGTTGTAATCATTTGTTACAACTTTTCCACCCATGATCTGGGCTAGTTTTATTAGTTTGACGTCGACTTCTGGAAATTCATCTAAAGCTCTTTCACTTCCTGTGTTATATATCTCTATACCGTGTTCCTTTTGCATCTTATTCAGAATATCTAGGCCTCTTCTTCCACGGTTTCTCTTAAGATTATCAGATGAGTCTGCAACGTGTCGAAGCTCAACAAGAACAAATTCAGGAATAATAATTAGACCTTCCATGAAACCCGTTTTAAGTATATCAGCAATTCTTCCATCAATTATTACGCTAGTATCCAGAATTTTAGCAGTTGCATCTACACCTTTATTCTTAAGTTTCTGGCTCTGGCTAACTCCAGCCTGTGACTTTTTAATGTTAACAAGATGAGGCAGTATGTCGCTGCCTTTTTTCGTCGCAATAGTAACGCCCAGATAAGCCATGAAGATATAAGTGAATATTGACAAAATAGTTCCTATATATAGAAATTGTATTGTGTTCAATATTTGGCTAATAAAAAAGGCAATGACTAATCCAAAGATTAATCCAATTGTTCCAGTAAAAATTTCGTTCGATGGAACATTGAGTAAATCACCTTCAATAGTTTTTGCGACTTTTATTCCTCTTCGCCTAATATATGAAAAAAAAAAAAAAAATATAATTCCGAATAGTCCTGAGCAAAGGATCCCTG
>CAYRVM010000241.1:0-2395 GCA_964427575.1 uncultured Oscillospiraceae bacterium
ACCTAAAAGTCTCATGTCTGATTTAAGTCCGCTTGCTCTTCCCATTGGTCCAACTGCACCAAGATCATGTGCTTCCTGCATACTCAATACGCCAACTCCAACTGTTCTGCTTTTTACAGTATAATCTTCAACGAAAACATCACAAAGTTCTTTAACTTCCGCTTCCATATCGGTAAGCGTCTTAACAATACCTTGAAGTGTTTCATTGCTCATATCTCTTCTTGTTCCGCCAATTTTACATACGGAAAAGATTACTCTTCCTCCTGTAGTTGCTTCGAAAATATCAAGAATTTTTTCTCTTATTCTCCATGAATGCATAAATAAACTTTCAAATCCAAAGCCATCAGCAAGAAGTCCAAGCCATAGTAAATGACTATGTATTCTTGATAATTCAGCCCAGATTGTTCTAAGATATTCAGCTCTTCTTGGAATTTTTAAATCCATGCCATGTTCAACTGATTGGCAATAGCCCATGCCATGCATGAAACTACAGATACCACAGATTCTTTCAGCAACATAAACATATTCGATAAAGTCCTTTTTTTCCACTAACTTCTCAAGTCCTCTATGAATGTAACCTATTGATGGAATCGCTTCTACAACGGTTTCATCCTCCATAACTAAGTCAAGATGAATTGGTTCTGGAAGAACGGGATGCTGTGGTCCGAAAGGAATAATAGTTCTTTTACCCATAATCTACCTCCCTTTCTAATTCTTAGGATTCATTGGAGTCTTCTGAGCAACTTTATACAAATTGCCATTGAAATCCAAAACAATATTGTTAATCTTAACGCCAAACAAGTCCTTCATTTCATTTTCATATAAGAAGGCTGGGAAGAATATATTGCTGATACTCATTATCTCAACATCTTCCCCGATAGTCATTCTTAGAGTAGTCATGTCCATATCTTTGTCGAAGCTGTAGCTTAATTCAAATCCATTAACCTTTGTGGCACAAATTTGAACCAATCTATATCCTTCGTCTTTTAGCTTTTGAGCCTTTTCCATAAGATCGGCAGGCTCAATGCCGATAATTTTATCTTCGTGCATTTCTGCCTCCTACTTCTTTTTATTTAATGCTTCGCTTTTAGCAGCGAGAACGCCTAAACCTTTAACGACTCCATCGATGATGGCTTCAGGTCTTGCCGCACAGCCTGGTACATAAACGTCTACAGGAATTACCTTATCGGTACCACCCTGAACATTGTAACATTCTGCAAAGATACCACCTGATGTTGCACAGATTCCTATTGCTACTACAACCTTAGGTTCTGGCATTTGTTCATATATCTGTTTGATAACAGGTATATTCTGTTCATTTACTGATCCAGTTACTAGGAACACATCTGCATGCTTTGGATTACCAGTATTGATAATTCCAAATCTTTCAACGTCGTACATTGGTGTAAGACATGCCAACACTTCGATGTCGCAGCCGTTGCAGCTTGATCCGTCATAATGGATTATCCAAGGGGATTTTGATATATATGACATTATTTACACCTCATTTATAATACTAAAAAGTACAATACTAGCAAGTTGACAAATCCTAGGGTTGCAGCAATTATCCAAGATGAATTAATTGCGAGCTGCCATTTTACCCTGGCTTCATTGTTGTCGATGAATATTTCTATGAAGTATACAACACAACAAACCAACACTGCTATGATCGGACTTAGTGATACGTTCCAAGCAAAGAATAAGTAGATAAAACCTAACAAGAATATGTTTTCATACCAATGGGCAATTTCTATAAGCGCCAATGTTTTGCCTGAAAACTCGGTTGTTAAGCCCTTAACTAATTCTTGATGCGCATGATGCGACATGCTCAAATCGAATGGTGATTTTCTTAATTTGATTGTCAATATGTAGAAGAACCCAATGAAAATTCCTGGCATGTAAACGATAGCAGGAACGCTTCCACTTACAATAGCAGAGATATTGAAACTTCCATATACTAGGTAGAACCCAACTGCTGTGATTAGAACCATTGGTTCATAAGCCATCATCTGTAAAAGTTCTCTTTCAGCACCAATTTGTGCATAAGGAGAGTTTGATGAGAAGGCTGCAACAATTAGGAATACACTTGCCAATGTTAGTGTAAAGATAACTATAAGGATATCTCCACCAGCAAAGAAAAGACAACCTGTGGCAACTATGAAAAGTAGGAAACAAGCTACATAAAAATCTTGATGTCTATTAACTGAAATAGATTCTTTTTCATAAAGCTTGAGAACATCATAAAACGGCTGAAGAATCGGTGGACCTACTCTTCCTTGCATTCTTGCTGTAATTCTTCTATCCACACCTGCAAGAATACCTCCGGCGATTGGTGCTAAAATAAGATACAAAACAACTGCTATAATAATATAAGTAACTCTATCCATTTACAGCA
>CAYRVM010000241.1:2405-2632 GCA_964427575.1 uncultured Oscillospiraceae bacterium
TCCAACGATCATTACGATAGATGAAATATTTCCAATATAATTCATTTTCTTTTCTCCAAAATAACTTTGCATATACCAGTTCTTTAAGCTTACAGAAACGGTTTTACCCATTGATCCATTGTAACTTAAGTCATCTCCAGCATTTGCTCCAGCCATGTAGATTGGAACAATTCTTTTGTTTGACTTTCCGAAGAAACCAATTACAAGAAGAATCACTGAACCTAGTA
>CAYRVM010000242.1:0-2618 GCA_964427575.1 uncultured Oscillospiraceae bacterium
TTTGTAATGACTTGGTCTTTTTCATTTCTCTTGTATGCCGCTAGCTTTTGGTTCATAAACGTTGAAGCTTGGTCAACATAGAGCTCGAAATCTGGATATTCTTCTGTTTCAATTTGTGACCCGCCTAGATAATCTTCAATTATTTTCTTTGAATACTCTTCATACCTCATCTTGAAATACCTCCCTTGGCTTTTCATGACTAAATTATATGGTATTCATTACTACGTGTCAATCATTTAGGCTTAATTTTCTGATTCTCTTTTTGGTTTTTCACCCATATACTGATAGTAGGTTGCTTCTATTCTGCCATTGTAAAGTTTTCTTCGTCTATCAGCAGGTGTCTTTTTAAACTGTCTTTCAAATTCTTTATCAGAAGTTAAGAAATATAGTGACCAAGTAGGGTTCAATTTAAAGAAACTTCCAAGATCTTGATATATTTCATCCAATTAGGATCTTTCGCCGATTCTTTCTCCATACGGAGGATTGCAAATTATAATTCCGAACTCTTCTCTTGCAACCATATCTTTAACCGGCATAACTTCAAATGTAATACAATCTGAAACTCCTGCCTCTTCAGCATTTTCGATTGCTGCGGCAATTGCCTTTCTACTAATATCAGACGCTAGAATTCTCACTTCTTTTTCATTATCTATACTTTCAAATGCTTCTTTTCTATACTTCTGCCAAAGGTCTTTAGGGATTGCGGGCCATCGCTCTGCTGCAAATTTTCTCGAAAGGCCTGGTGCAATATTCTTTGCTATCATGGCTGCTTCAATTGCGATGGTGCCGGAGCCGCAGAAGGGGTCGACTAGTAACCTTCCCGCTTTGAAGAAGCTGAGTTTCACGAGGGCTGCCCCAAGGGTTTCCTTGATTGGTGCTTTTACGTCCACGACTCTGTAACCCCTCTTGTGCAGCCCGGTTCCGCTGGTGTCGATTGTGAGCGTGGCTCTGTCTTTGAGCAGTGTCACCTTTACGGGAAACTCAGCTCCAGTTTCTTTAAACCAGTCAGTCTTGTAGTGTTGTTTTAGTCTTTCGACAATGGCTTTTTTAACTATGGACTGACAGTCTGATATGCTGAAAAGATCTGACTTTACAGAGCTTCCATTTACTGTGAATATACCATCCTCAGTAATCCATTCTTCCCACGGAAGTGCTTTAGTCCCTTGGAAAAGTTCCTCAAATGTCCTAGCTTCAAACTCTCCCATTTTTAGTAGTATTCTATCAGCACAACGAAGCCAAAGGTTTGATCTCACGATTGCTGCTTCGTCACCTTCGAAAGTAATTTTTGCATCTTCGGATTTTACGATATTATATCCTAATTCTTCAATTTCTCTTTTTACAACTGCCTCAACTCCGAACGTGGCTGTTGCTATTAATTCCAACTTCTTCACATTTACCTCCTATTTTAAAGTTCAATACTTCTTCTCAATTTTTTATAATTCATAAATTGAAAAAAGCTCTCGTAAAGAGAGCTTTTAATCTGTTAAATAAATGGCTTCCTTCTATTCATTTGATTGGACTCAATCATGTCTAGCGAATCTAGGGCCTTTCCGGTTCCAAATGCTACGCAAGATTTCGGATCATCAGCAATTATTACTGGGATACCTGTTCTTTCTGAAATTCTCTTATCCATTCCATAAAGAAGAGCTCCGCCACCTGTAATAACAATACCGCTACTACTTATATCTGCCGCAATTTCTGGAGGTGTTCTTTCAAGCACTGAGTGAACTGCTTCACATATCACTTGAAGTGGTTCATCCAATGCTTCGAGCATTTCTTTGGATGATATTTCTATTGATTTTGGAAGGCCTGTTACCAAGTCTCTCCCTCTACATTCTTTGGATACTATACTTTCCCTAGGGTAAGCAGTACCAATTGTTAATTTCAACTCTTCAGCTGTTCTTTCACCAATGTAAAGCTTATGCTCTTTTCTCATGTACTTTATAATAGCTTCGTCAAATTTATCTCCAGCAGTTTTTACTGAAGTACTTGCTACAATTCCACCAAGAGAAATAACAGCGATATCAGTGGTTCCACCACCTATATCAATTATCATAACTCCATCTGGCTTACTGATATCAAGTCCTGCGCCAATAGCAGCTGCAATTGGTTCTTCTATTAGATAAACCGCCTTGCCCCCTGCCTGAGTTGCAGCTTCCCTTACTGCTCTTTTTTCAACTTCTGTAACTCCGCTTGGCACGCAAACCATAATTCTTGGTTTGAAAAATCTCCCGCTTCCGCAAGTTTTTTTAATGAAATACTTTAGCATCTTTTCTGTTACATCATAATCTGATATTACCCCGTCCTTTAGTGGACGTATAGCAACTATATTGCTTGGGGTTCTACCCAACATTTGCCTTGCTTCTTCACCTACTGAAAGGATTTCATTAGTATCTCTATTAATAGCTACTACTGAGGGTTCGTTTAAAACAATACCCTTTCCTTTTATGTATACCAAAACATTAGCTGTTCCTAAATCAATTCCAACTTCTTGTGTCATTCCCAAACTAATCACTCCTCTGTAAAAAATCTTACCCTTTATTATACATAAATTTATTTTATTTTTCAATCAGTTTATTTCTGTTTTCATTATTACTTTATCACAATATCATAGCTTT
>CAYRVM010000243.1:0-2549 GCA_964427575.1 uncultured Oscillospiraceae bacterium
TAAATACGGCTTCTGTTAAATACTCACGTACCGAAAGTACGCTCCGTTTAAACAGAAGCCTTTTTATTCGTCTTATGGGTTTTTATCAGCGCAATCTGGCTTTGTTATGTGGTTTATTGCTCTTGCCTTTTGTTCATCGTCTCACGAAAAATCATCGTCGCGAAGGTTATATATTTATATATCCGATTTATTCGTCATATGTGTTTATATCTGCGCAATCTTATCTTTGAACGAATTCAAAGAAATCACAAATCTTAGATTTGTATATTCCTCTATCTAGCCATGTGCCTTTTGCTGAAGAATAGGATTATTCCGCCAATTAAGAAGAGCAAAATAATTGATCCCATGGCGAATGATGAACGTCCTGTTAATGCTGCTATTGTTGCATAAAGAAGAGGTCCGAGTATTGCTGCGAACTTGCCAAATATATCAAAGAATCCAAAATATTCGTTTGATCGTTCTGCTGGTATTAGCTTGCCAAAATATGAACGAGAAAGGGCCTGTATACCACCTTGGCATGTACCAACCATAACTGCAAGTATCCAGAATATTATTAATGCCTGTTCGTTACTAAGAAATCCTTCTTCAATGCCAAAGCCCATATAAAATCCAATAATACAAATAAAGAAATATACTATTATTGCATATATTATCATATTGATGGTTCCAATTTTTTTAGATAAAACAGAAAATAAAATGGCACATGGGAACGCTACCAATTGAGTTACTAATAGGGCTAAAATCATTCCGGTTCCATCGAGGCCAAGTGTTGCGCCATATGATGTAGCCATATGTATAACGGTATTAACGCCATCAATATAGAAGAAATAAGCAATCATAAATAACAAAATTCCCTTGTTAGCAATTATATTTTTCATAGTTTCCAAAATATTGCTCAGTGTTACACGCATTATGTGGGAAGGAGGGAATTCTATATAATGTGTTTGCTTGATATTTTTCAAGAAAGGTATACTGAAAATTAACCACCAAGCGGCAGTTATAATTAATGATAACTTAACAGCTAAAACTGAATCTACTCCGAATTTATCACCAAACATAATTAATAAAATAGACATAATAAATGGTATCGTACTTCCTCCAATATAGCCCATTCCATAGCCCCAAGCAGATACCTTATCCATTTTCTCTTTAGTTGTTACATCTGTTAAGAAAGAGTCGTAAAATAAAAGGCTACCGGACCAACCTAGATTGGAGATTATATATCCAACTAACATAAGCTGCCAGTTGTCAACTAAAGCATTAAAGACAGTAAAAATTAACCCTACTACCATGAAGCCTGTAAAAAGTTTCTTTTTCATTCCTTTAAAATCTGCAATTGCTCCTAAGAATGGTGCTAAAATAGCCAAAGTAAATGTAGTTATTGAAGTGCCAATACCCCACCAAACGTCCCCAACTACTCCCGCATCCTTACAAACGCTTACAAAATATATCGGGAAAATTGCTGCAATCATTATGGTTGCATAGGCAGAATTGGCAAAGTCATACATAACCCAATTTCTTTCACCTTTGTTTAACTTGTTACTGTTAATGTCACTCATAATTTACCTCACTTATTTTTATTATTTCAATAATTCACTTCTGATTTTTCCATCCATTTCCCAAGGATCTATATTAAGCAATTTGCATGCTAGGGGAGCTATTTCAAGTAAGTTGCCACCGCTAAGTGATAATCCCTTATTAATTTTCGGACCATAACCCAGATAAAATGTGTTATATTTACCATCTTTAATTGGGTAGCCGTGATTTGCTTTATGTGCTTTCTCACTATTATTTAATAATTCGTGATTAGCAGATGCTGATATACCAAAGATGCAGTCTCTACTAAAACCAGAAATTTTAAATTCATTATCTTCAAGATATCCATTAAAACCACTACTTGGGTTTTGAAATTCTTCTTCTATAAGACTTTTGACTTTGGACTCTAAAGAATAATCTGATTTAGCAAACTTAGGATTTAAGTAACAAAATGCTGAACCACCGCAACCTTTCATCCATGCCTTCCAACTTTTAACTTTTCCAGATTCATTGTATTCAATCAAGCCTGCATTCTTCAGAAAAATATTTGGATCTAATGTTTTTTGAACGTCACTCATACCATGATCACTAAAAATTATAACATGAAAATCCTCGCTATTGTTTACAGATGACAAAGCTGAAAAAAGTTTTGAAATGCGATTATCCATCCTTGATAAAGCTTCGATAGCCTCAGGTGAGCTAATACCATGATTGTGCTTATTTGTATCGACGTCGGTAAAATGTATCAACATTATATCGGGGTTCTTTTCTAAAATAACATCGCACATAACTGAGCAAGAAAAATCATCCAAACCAGGCTGAAGTACACCTTTGAAAATACTTGTATATTTAAGAATAGCTTTTAAAGTGAAAAGGGGACTTCCATTCGTTAATGATAGATAAGCTTGAGTTTCATATGTTTTTGTGGGAAAAATTTCGGGGATGTTGTATTTAATCTTTGCACCTGCTGTAACAGGCCAAAGCAAGCTTGCCGTAGAAAGATTGTTTAAGTT
>CAYRVM010000244.1:0-2548 GCA_964427575.1 uncultured Oscillospiraceae bacterium
TAGCTTTCATTATTACAGGATTCCTGATGATGTTCGGTGTAGTCGGTAACCCTCCATCTCAGGGCATGTCAAACTTTACTTCCGGGGGTCTTTTTCCGAATGGGCTAGCTGGAGTTGTCGCAGTTATCAATATAGCGATTTACTCATTTGTTGGTACTGAGTTGATTGGAATTGCAGCCGGAGAAAGCGAAAACCCTGAAAAAAGCATACCAAAGGCTGTAAAGACTGTATTTTGGAGAATTGTAATCTTTTATGTATTATCAATTTTTGTATTGGCTTCAATTTTGCCGTGGAGTGACGCCTCAGTATTAGTCAGCCCCTTTACCAAGGTATTTAATTATGCGGGTATCCCATATGCGGATAGTATTATGAATATTGTTGTGCTCACAGCTATATTGTCATCAGCAAATTCGAGTTTATATGCAGCCAGCAGAATGCTATTTGCCATGTCAAAAGAGGGGAAAGCTCCAAAAATATTTGGGAAAACGGATAAAAGAGGATTGCCTCTCAATGCAATTCTAGTAACTGCAGTTTTAGGAGTACTTGCAGTGCTTCTTAAATTTATGGGAGCCGGAGAGGCATATCTGATCCTTGTAAATATAATCAGCTTATCTATTGTTTTCTGCTGGATTTCGATCGCAGTAAGTCATTTGGGATTTAGAAAATGGATGAAAGAAAAAGGGCTTAATGTTTCTGATTTAAAATACAAGTCAATACTTTTTCCCTTTGGGCCTATATTAACAATTGTTGTATGTCTGTTTGGCATATTCAGTGCATTTGTAAACCCTGGAAGCAGAATAACATTCTTATTAGGCACTCCTGTATTTATTGCATCATGGCTGATTGGAATATACTTAGAGAGAAAAGGCGTTCTCATTAAACCAAGTGATGAGGATTTAAGGTCACAGGCAAACGAGCAAACAGCTTAGAAATATTGGGAAAGAACGGTCCTATCTGTAAATATTATATTGAATTTAATTTTCAACTAAGATTCTCTTAATTTGGTATGAGCTATCTCAAGAAATACAACCTTGGGTGGCTCATATCATGTTTGCTTCAGAAAGTATTGCGAAATCAAGTCAAAGAGGTGAATACGATTGGATTATTTCCCGGTCACTGGATAAAGTTATTTTCAGAAACTATGAAGACGTAATCACAACTTACACTGAGCCTCACAATTACGAAGAAAACCGCAACTGCTCGACCTGCAAAGGCGAAAAAGAGTAGCACTATGAAGGTGTTGCAGCACTGCTGAGAGGCGACAGACTCGCCCTCGAGCCCACTAAGAGACATAAGAGGTAATATCGGAACGCATTGGTTTTAAAGTAGAAAAAATGAATATAGGCAAGTTAGTTTCAAAGATTGAAGTTGACTTTGATTTAAGGAGGATTAAGATAATGAAGATAAAAGTATTTCTGGTCAATTCATTTGCAAAAACTGCCGAAGGCGGAAATGCTGCAGGTGTCGTTTTGGACGCAGATGGTTTCAAAGATGATGATATGAAGAAAATTGCCAAAGTTTTGGGACATAGCGAAACTGCATTTGTGAGCAAATCTGAGGTGGCTGATTTCAAAGTGAGATTCTTTACTCCAGAAGAGGAGGTGGATCTTTGCGGTCATGCGACCATCGCCACGTTTCATACTCTAGCAGAGCAAGGGCGCATTCGCCCAGATAAGTATACTCAAGAAACCAAGGCAGGTGTGCTCCAGGTGGAGGTCAAGAAGGACCATGCCATTATGATGAGCCAAAATCCGCCGCAGTTCTTTGAGATTGTAAACAAAGAGGAAATTGCAGATTCTCTGAATATTACTCTAAACGAAATGGTTGAGGGATTGCCGACTCAAGTAGTGTCTACAGGATTAAGGGACATCATGGTACCTATTAAGGATCTTGAAACATTGAATGCTGTCAAACCTGATTTTGATAAAGTGGCAGCTGTCAGCAGTAAATACAACACCATAGGCTATCACCTTTTTACCCTTGAGACCTTAGGCGAAGCCCATGCACATACCAGAAATCTTGCACCTTTGTATGGTATTCCAGAAGAGTCTGCAACAGGTACTTCTAACGGGGCTTTGGCAAGTTATTTGTTCGAATACGATGAAATCAACCGGAAACAGGCGACTCATTTGGTGATCGAGCAAGGTTATTCTATGAATAAGCCTTCTGAAATCATCGTAGAACTGGCAACGAGAGAGAAAAGCATTTTAGGAGTTAAGGTAGGGGGCAAGGCCATTTCGTTTACTGAAGTTGATATGGAAATATAAATACCTTACGAGGTTAGGATGAACTTTTGATAGATTGGGAGCTATGAGGCATATATATGATGGCATTGCGGGGTTTACTAAGGGGAAACCCTACTCTTGAACCTTGTTGTCCTGCACGGCATAAAAAGGTGATTTAAAGGAATATTGTCGGTGACTTTTGCACAAAGGTCACCGACTTTTTTCGATTATTTATTTCATGGGCTACTTCAACATTGGATATAGCGCTATTTCGACCCATTTTATTGCCTTTTATAAGGTTTCTAGTCATATTCTATTGTTCC
>CAYRVM010000245.1:0-2523 GCA_964427575.1 uncultured Oscillospiraceae bacterium
GATATCAGCAGTACAGCAAAAGCATATTCCAATGCATTTCTTGGCAAGACACAAATTACCAAGGGGCTAAAAGTTCCTGTGTTCGACTGTGATGCCCTAACCATAAATCCTTATCTAGGAATCGATGGCATAAAGCCTTTTACCGATGATTGTGAGAAATATGGAAAGGGAGTATTTGTTCTTCTTAAGACTTCCAATTCCTCATCATCCCAGATTCAGGACATCGTGGCATCAAATGGAGAGAAGGTATTCATGGCGGTGATTGATATAGTAAACTCCATTGCTTCAAGTCAGAAAATGTATAAGGGATATTCAGGCATTGGGGCAGTTGTGTCTGCAAACCATCCAGTTATGGCTAAAGAAATCAGAAAAGCGATGCCAAACTCCTACTTTCTTGTACCTGGATTTGGGGCACAAGGGGGAGATGGAAGTACAGTTGCTGCCTGTTTTGATAAAGAAGGCTTAGGAGCAGTCGTTAATGCGTCGAGAAGTATAATGTTGGCTTATAGGTCTGAAAAATGGAAAAACCAATATACAGACATTGATTTTGCAAAAGCGGCAAGAGAAGAAGCAATTTCAATGAGAGAAGAGATTAATTTTGAAATAAGAAAAGCAGGTGAGATTAATGCCCAAAATTAATATTGAAAAAATATTGAGAATTGATGAGATTAAGAGGGATATTTTTTTTATGGAGATTGAATCCCCATATATTACTGAGGTTTCTTCTCCGGGGCAGTTTATTAATGTCAAGTGTTCAGAAGGTTTAACCCCTCTTCTCAGAAGACCAATTAGTATTGCAGAAGTTAGTAAGGTAACTAATTCATTTAGCATTTATTTTAAAGTAATCGGAGAGGGAACAAGGCTTCTTTCAAATATGAAAGCGGGGGATATGTTAGACTTCATAGGACCTCTTGGTAACGGTTTTCAAATTGAAGAGACTTTTGAGAATGTAGCTATAATTGGTGGCGGAATAGGTTGTTTCCCATTGTTGCAACTAGCAAGAAAAATAAAATCGAAAAATATTAAAACATTTTTAGGATTTGACTCCGAAGCGAGTATTATGCTCGAGGAAGAATTCAGTTGCTATTCAAAGGTCAGCATTACCACAGAAGATTTATCAAGGGGTAAGAAAAGACTAGTTACGGAAGCCCTAAAATACTCCATACAGGAAGGTGATAGCTATGACATGATATATGCTTGTGGGCCAAAAGCAATGTTGATCGAAATAAGCAAGATTGCCATTGAGAACAATATCAAATGTCAACTTTCACTAGAAGAGAAAATGGGTTGCGGAATTGGAAGTTGCCTTGTATGTGCATGCAAAACAAAAATTCAAAATGCGAGCGAAAATGAATCAAGTAAGACAGATGAAAGAGTTTGGACATACAGCAGGGTATGCAAGGAAGGGCCAGTATTTAGGGGGAGTGAACTTATATGGGAATAATTACGAATCCTGATATGAAAACAGTCATTTGTGACATAGAGTTTAAAAACCCAATAATTGCAGCTTCTGGAACTTTCGGTTTTGGTAGGGAACATGAACCTTATATGGATTTGAATAAAATCGGAGGCATTGCAACCAAAGGAATAACATTAAATGAAAAGAAAGGGAACAAGCCGCCAAGAATATGTGAAATCAATAATGGTATTATGAATAGTGTGGGCTTACAAAACCCTGGAATTCATGGATTTATAAAAAATGAACTTGCATTTATGAGGCAATTCGAAACTAAGATCATTGTAAATATTGCAGGCAGTTCGATTGAAGAATATTGTCAGATTGCAGAGATTTTAGCGGATCAGGATATAGATGGGATTGAATTAAATGTATCATGTCCGAATGTGAAGGAAGGATGTATAGCTTTCGGCAATACTGCAAATGGAATCTATGAGGTTACAGCAGCAGTTAGAAGTCGTACCAATAAGCCTTTGATAGTTAAACTTACGCCCAATGTTACAGACATTGTAGAGATTGCATTTGGCGCTGAAGCTGCGGGTGCAGATTGCCTTTCCATGATTAACACAATTACAGGAATGGCGATAGATATAAAAACTAAAAAGCCAAGGCTTTCCAATATAACAGGTGGAATTTCCGGGCCTACAATTAAACCGATTGCAGTCAGAATGGTTTATGAAGCAGCAAAAGCAGTTAAGATTCCCGTTATTGGTATGGGCGGCATTATGAGTGGAGAAGATGCAATTGAATTTTTCCTTGCAGGGGCAAAAGCAGTAATGGTAGGAACTGCAAATCTAATTAGGCCGGATGCTTGTTTGATTATAGCAAAAGAAATTGAAATGTATTTGATTGAGAATAATTATAAAAGTATTGAAGAGATAATTGGCAAGGTAGAAGTTTAGGAGGAACGATGTTAAATAAAAATGATGAAGTTAAATACAAGGATAAAAAGGATAAAGTTGAAGAAAATGATTTAAGGTTGCTATCACTTTTATATGAAACTAAAGCCTTCCAATGTTTTGAAAACAATCAACCATTTTGGTATACTTCAGGCAAAATAGGCCCAT
>CAYRVM010000246.1:0-447 GCA_964427575.1 uncultured Oscillospiraceae bacterium
ACAAAGCCTTTGACCTTTTCAATTTAATAAATCCGATAAGCCATACTCGTACAAATCGAGAGTGTTCAATTTACAAGGCGGAGCCATATGTAATTGCAGCAGATGTATATGCTGAATATCCACATGTCGGAAGAGGAGGTTGGACTTGGTATACGGGTGCTGCGGGTTGGTATTATAGGGCTGGTCTAGAAAATATTCTTGGATTTAATAAGGCAGGCAATATTTTGACAATCAAGCCTTGCATTCCGAAGAATTGGCCAGGATTCACAATCAACTACAAATATATGCAAACCATTTATAAAGTAATAGTTTCAAATCCTAAGGGATTGAATAAAGGAGTTCTTAGTATAAAACTTGATGGGGAAATTCTAGAAAACAAGATAATAAATTTAATCGATGACAAGCAAAACCATATTATTGAAGTTATAATGGTTTAATGTTAATATT
>CAYRVM010000246.1:457-2497 GCA_964427575.1 uncultured Oscillospiraceae bacterium
GTCGCTTCAAATTACTACACGAATAACAGTCTGTAAATATGATGATTACCAAACACCACTATACACAGAAAAAACACAGAAAAAACGCAGAGGAAACGCAGAGGAAACGGACGGCATACCCAAACAAGAAGGAGAAGAAAGAATAATGGCAAAAGAAAAGATTCTAGCATTAATAACTGCCTCGGAGGCGACAAAAAACGACTTGTGCAATCAGCTAAATTCCCTTCTTGAAGGCTACATGAGAGTAGATGGATATGCGACAGAAACTGGAATTACTGGAATAGTTAAAGCCGATTTGATAGTCTTGAGTTCTAAAATGATGATTGATGAAGCCAAGGATTACGTTGACGTAAAAGGTAATGTTATTGTTGCAAATAGATCATTAAATTTAGAAAACATAGACAAGCTTTTCCATATACCAAAAGGTACAGAAATACTTCTAGTTAACGATGAAATGGAAAATGCTGAAGAGGTTATAAAACTTCTTAGAGAAATCGGATTAGATTATTTGAATTATATTCCTTATGCACCAGGAAGCAGGGTAAATAGCAGTGCAAAACTTGCAGTTACTCCTGGAGAAGTAGCACTAGTCCCAAAGCATATTGAAACTATAATTGATATAGGAGCACGAGTAATTGATATAACTACAATAATAGAAATCTTGAGTCTGCTTGGGTTACTAGACGAAAAGTCACACTTTGTATCAACTAAATACATGGAAACGATTATAAGGCTTAACAAACAATTACATGATTCTATTGAAGAGGCAGGTAGCACTAATCAATACCTTGTTAAGGTTCTTAACCAAGTTAATGATGGAATAATAGCATTCTCAGAACATGGTATAATCTCCGTATTTAACCAGAAATGCGAAGAATTGTTTGGAATCAAAAGCCATTTTGTAATTGGAAAGAATATTAACCAAATAATAAGAGATAAATCTATATCGGATTACCTTGCTGAGGGTTCGGACACGTCAAATCAACTCTTTAAGATTAACGATGCGGATGTTCTAATAAGCAAATTTAAAATTGAAAAGCTTCAATCTACCGTATGCACAATTAAAAACACTAAGGATACTATAGATATGGAAAAGAAACTAAGGCAGAACTTAGTTAAAAAGGGTTTCGTTGGTAAGTATAGATTCGAAGATATTATTGGTAGTTCCTCAATAATGCGAAATACTAAAGAAACTGGAATAAAATTAGCGGCGGCAGATTTAAGCATTTTGATAAGCGGTGAAAGTGGAGTTGGCAAAGAGCTTTTTGCAAGCGCAATTCACAATATGTCAGTACGTAATACAGGACCATTTTTAGCTGTGAATTTTAGTGCGCTCCCAGAAGAGTTAGCGGAAAGTGAACTTTTTGGATATGAAGAGGGTTCATTTACATGGGCTAGAAAGGGAGGTAGAATAGGGCTTTTCGAGCAAGCCAATGGTGGAACTATTTTCCTAGATGAAATTGGGGATATTTCCTTACGTATACAAGCAAGGCTCTTAAGAGTGCTCCAAGAGAAGGAAATAAGAAGAGTAGGCGGAACCGAAATACTCCCGATAAATGTCAGGGTTATAGCGGCAACAAATAAGAACTTAGCCTTAATGTGCCAAGCAGGTCTATTTAGAGAGGACCTTTATCATAGGTTACGTAAACTATACCTTAAAATTCCTCCGCTAAGAGAGCATAGTGAGGATATTGATGAGTTGATTGAACATTTCATTAGATTAAATAGCAGATCGAGTTTAAAGATTTCTGACGAAGTAATGAAGATTTTAAAAGCGAATCCTTGGTCTGGAAATGTACGTGAGCTATCTAATACAATTGATTACTTTAATGCAGTTTCCAATAGCGGATATGTAGGAATTGAAGATATGCCTCATGATTTCTTCGAAATGCAATATGAAAATAAGATAATCATCGAGTGGGATGGCGAAAAATATTCCAATGAACTTTCTTTACAAGGGCAAATTAATGAATTTCTTTTTATCTTGAACAAAATAAACGAGAACTCATTAAATGGAAAGGCAACTAGCAGAAAAGCTAT
>CAYRVM010000247.1:0-2461 GCA_964427575.1 uncultured Oscillospiraceae bacterium
TCAAGGTTTTCTAAAACAGTTAAATTCGCAAATATTCTTCTGCCTTCTGGTACATGGCAAAGTCCCATTTCTACGATTTTGCTTGGTCCGATTTTTACGATATTTTCGCCAAGAAATGATATAGTGCCTTTCTTAGGTTGCATTAATCCAGAAATTGTTCTTAAAGTTGTTGTTTTTCCAGCACCATTTGCTCCAATCAAGGTTACTATTTCACCTTGGTTAACTTCGAAACTAATTCCCTTTAGTGCATGAATGGTTCCATAATAAACGTTTATATCTTCTACCTTAAGCATTATTGTGAACCTCCCCAAGATAAACTTTAATTACATTTGGATCTTTACTGATTTCTTCAGGAGTTCCAATGGCAATGGTTTGTCCATAATCTAAAACTACTATTCTTTCACAAATTCCCATTACCAAACGCATATCATGTTCTATGAGCAAAACAGTCAGATCAAATTTATCTCTAATAAATCTAATTAAGCTCATCAAATCTTCTGTTTCTTGAGGATTCATTCCTGCGGCTGGTTCATCGAGTAAAAGTAATTGTGGATTAGTTGCTAGAGCTCTTGCAATTTCAAGCTTTCTTTGTTCTCCATATGGTAAATTCTTTGCCAATTCATTGGCTTTCCCATCAATATTAAAGATTTTTAAGAGATTCATAGCTTTTTCAACTAGTTCAGCTTCTTCTTTATAGAAAGCAGTGCTTCTTATTATTGCTTGTAATGCATTATATTTAATATTGAAATGAAGCGCTATTAATACATTTGAAAGCACTGTAAGATCTTTAAAAAGTCTAATGTTTTGGAATGTTCTTGCAGCACCAGCTTGAGTGATTTGAAACGGTTTTAATCCATTCAACTTTTTGGGTGCTTTATCTTTGACATCAAGGAATATTTCCCCTGCTGTAGGTAAATAAACTCCTGTAAGCATGTTGAATATAGTTGTTTTCCCAGCGCCATTAGGGCCAATCAAACCAAGCAACTCGCCTTTATTGATAGTAAGGTTGAAATTACTTACTGCTTTTAAGCCTCCAAATTCAATTGAAATGTTATTAACATCTAAAACAGCCATTATTTCACCCCTCCTTTTACTTTTCTATTGGTAAAGGTTTTAATTCTATTAATGCCTCTTAATATACTTGCTTTGATACTTTTAATGGTTATTTCTCCAGATAAAAGTTTTGTGAATATCCTTGTAATTGATATCTCTTTATTTCCCATAAGTCCTTTAGGGTAGAATATCATTAGTAAGATTAATGCTAGTCCAAATATTACAAGTCTAAAATCTGCAAAGACTCTCAACCATTCTTGCATAAAAGTAAATACAACAGCGGCTATTATAGTACCTGTTAAACTTCCCATTCCACCTAATACAAGTATAACTACGAAGTTTACTGAGTTTAACCATCCAAACATTGCGGGATTTAAATAACCAAAGAAAATTGCATATAATCCTCCGCCGATACCCGCGATAAATGAGGATACTGTAAATGCAAAGACTTTATAATATGCGACATTAATTCCCATTGAGTTGGCAGCAATTTCATCTTCTCTAATTGAAAGAATTGCTCTTCCATGTGAAGAGTTAACTAAATTATAAATGACTGCCATAATAAGAATTGCTGATATATAAACCCACGAAAATTCTATAATTGCATCCATTACAAAATTACCAGTATTAGAAAATGGAGGTATTCCTTTTAACCCAGCGGCACCGCCTGTTAGGCTATCGAGGTTTACCATTATTACTCTGATTATTTCTCCAAATCCTAGCGTAGTAATCCCGAGGTAGTCCCCTCTTAGTCTCAACGCAGGTATACCAATTGCCAATCCAAAAAGAGCAGTCATCAAACCGCCTAAAATTAAAGCGATAGGAATTGGAATCGAGAACCTTATTATTGCAATCGCTGTTGTATATGCACCGACGCACATAAAACCAGCTTGTCCAAGAGAAAATTGCCCGGTTACACCAGTAATCAAGTTTAAACTAAGTGATACGATAACGTAGATACCAGCAAGTGTTAGCAACATACCGTTGTATTCGCCGATGATCTTATAGTATTGTAGGACAACTAAAATGATATATATAATTGTTGAAACTATGATTAAGGTTAAAGTATTGAACTTTCTGTTTTTCATTCTAATCACCTACACTTTCTCATTAGTATTCTTGCCAAGAAGCCCAGAAGGCTTTACAACTAGAATTAATATTAGAATAGCAAAAGCTACTCCATCAGCAAGTTTTGAGGAAATAAAACCTTTTGTCAACGTTTCTGCTATTCCTAATATATAGCCACCTAGCATGGCTCCAGGAACACTTCCTATTCCTCCAAGTACAGCTGCTACAAATGCTTTTAGACCAGGCATCATCCCCATATATGGTTCAACCTGTGGATAAGCGGTAGCATATAATATCCCGCCGGCTGCCCCAAGTGCAGCACCAAGTGCGAATGTGAAGG
>CAYRVM010000248.1:0-1819 GCA_964427575.1 uncultured Oscillospiraceae bacterium
TGATATAGCAGAAAATATAGAAATCCTTAATACTAAAATAACCGATCTAATAAGCGTTAAACTGGTTGACTTAAAAGACAACGATAAAGTATCGATTTATAAATTAAAAAACAAATTTTACAAGGTCGTAGCATCCAAAATTGAAACCCAAGAAATCCATAATACTATGCTTTACTGGTTTGATGTTACAAGCTATGAAAACTTGAAAAATATATATAATGATGAAAGAAATTGCTTTGCATATATTCACGTAGATAACTACGAAGATTTAATGGACAGCTCGCCAACAGATAAAAAATCAGTAATAGCTGCTCAGATTGAAACATGTATCAGGACATGGGCGACAAAAAACACAGCTTTTATAATAAAATACGAGAATGATCAATATTTTGCAGTACTTGAGAATAAAGCATTTGAAAGACTTGAAGAAAACAAGTTTCCTATACTCGACGAGGTCAGAGAAATTGAAACGGATGCAGATTTCCCAGTTTCTCTAAGCATTGGAGTAGGAATATACGGAAAGAATCCTCAACAGCTGGAAGAATATACAAGGGCCGCACTTGACCTAGCACTCGGCAGAGGAGGAGATCAGGCAGTAGTCAAAAAAATTAACAAAATAGACTATTACGGAGGAAGACTCCAAACTGTTGAAAAGCGAAATAAAGGCAAGTCGAAAATAAAAGCACATGCTATAAAACAGCTCATCGACCAATCTTCAAAAGTTATAATTATGGGACATCAGAAGCCGGATATGGATTCTTTTGGAGCTTCGATTGGTATCTCAAGCATTGCGAAAAACAAGGGTAAGGAAGCATATATAGTAATAAATGATGTTAACGAATCCCTTAGCAACATACATGACATAGCCAAAGAATCAAAAAACTACAATCTGATTACAAATAACGTCGCAATTAACCTTATAGATAAAGATACATTGCTAGTAGTTTTAGATACGCAAAGGCCTAGTTTTACTGAGTGCCCAGAGCTATTAACCAAAACTGACAGGATTATCGTCATAGATCACCATAGAAAAATGGAAGAAAACTTAGATAATGCGACATTGAATTATATGGAAGTTTATGCATCGTCAACTTCTGAGTTAGTAACCGAAATTCTCCAATACATAGGCGGTAAAAAAGAAATTAGCAAATTCGAAGCTAGCGCATTGCTTGCTGGGATTACCGTTGATACAAAAAGCTTTTCCTCTAGAGCTGGCGTTAGAACCTTTGAAGCAGCGTCATGGCTTAGACGGAATGGTGCAGATGCTTCAAGCGTGCATCAATTCTTCCAAAACGATATGGAAATCTTCAAAATAAAGACAGACACTATAATAAACGCGAAAATATTAAAAAACGGCGTAGCCATATCAAAGTGCGATGGCATCAGACCGAATATGCATATAATAACATCACAAGCAGCAGATGGACTCCTAAATATTAAGGGAGTAAAAGCAGCTTTTGTAGCCGGCATGGATGATGAAGGCACTTGCTCAATAAGTGCAAGGTCGCTTGGTGAGGTTAACGTTCAGACAATTATGGAAAAGATGGGCGGAGGTGGTCATTTGACTATGGCTGGAGCCCAATCAACTAAACCGATTGATGAGATCATGAAAGAGATTGAGGACATAGTGCTAGAAACTATAAGCTGAGAAATGACCGTAAGATTCTAAAAGCTAAAACAGAACGCTTTTGAATCTCTGACATCGGACTTTCCACTAATTTGCTAATAAAGATATAGATTCACAAATTAGGGACAAGTCTCGAGCCGTAAGATTCTAAAAGCTAAAACAGAACGCTTTTGAATCTCTGACATCGGACTT
>CAYRVM010000248.1:1919-2449 GCA_964427575.1 uncultured Oscillospiraceae bacterium
ATAAAGATATAGATTCACAAATTAGGGACAAGTCTCGAGCCGTAAGATTCTAAAAACTAAAAAAGAAAAAAATCTAAAGCAAGGACTATGGGTGAAGGACATGAAAATAATTTTAATAAAAGATGTAAAGGGCATTGGGAAAGCGGGACAGATGGCTGAGGTAAGCGACGGTCACGCAAGGAACCTACTTCTTCCAAAAGGATTTGCGAAAGAGGCCACAGAGCACAACGTAAATGCGTTGGAAAGAAAGAAGAAGGAAGACGCTGATAAAAAGCAAAATGATATAGAATCTGCGAAAATAGTACAAGAAAAGATTAAGGAAATGCAAGTCACCATTGTTACAAAAGCCGGAGACGGTGGAAAGCTATTCGGAGCAATTACATCAAAAGATATATCCGATGCATTATCTAGCCAGCACAAAATCGAAATCGACAAGAAGAAATTCGTTCTTGAAAGCCCAATCAAACACATTGGAGAATACACGATAGATATCAAGCTTTATCAAGGAGTAGTCGGGAAGCTTAGAGTTC
>CAYRVM010000249.1:0-2436 GCA_964427575.1 uncultured Oscillospiraceae bacterium
GCACGCGGGGCACATTTCAAATTCCTTCATTGATGTGTTCGCTCTATCATAAGGAATTTCGAAGGCGATTGAATACCTCGGCCCGCAAACCATACAACTGTTATACGGATGCCCGTATCTTCTGTCTTCTGGATCATAGATTTCTTTTATACAATCGTCACAAATAGCAAGATCGGAAGGAATCATAATTGCCCCTTCTTCACTACCCATACTGTTTTCTATTTCAAAGCCTTCGAAGGGCAAGGTTCCAATGACGATTTTTTCTATGTGGACGATTTCCGCTGGGGTCGGTTTGTTTTTATTAAGTTCCTTAATAAAAAGTTCGATCCGTTCTTCGGTGTCCGTCAACAAAATTTCGACAAGGCCACCCAGATTTCGAACCCGGCCCTTCATGCCCATGGAACTTGCCAACTTTGAAACAAAGGGCCGGAAACCGACCCCCTGCACAATTCCCCAAATCTTTATATTTACTGTAATGTTTCCTTGGCTTTCTTTTCTATCCATCTTGCTACTTCTTCATATCCTTCGCCAGTTTTTCCTGACACTTTAAATAATTCAACGTGCTTATTTTGACCTCTAACTCCCGCCATGAAAAACTCTTCATCAAAGTCCACAAATGGCAGAAGATCTATTTTATTCAAAAGAATTATATCAGCATTTTGAAATGCCAATGGATATTTGTATGGCTTATCGCTTCCATCAGTAACTGAAACTATAAGCAGTTTTATATGTTCCCCAATTGAGAATTCAGCAGGGCAAACAAGATTTCCAATGTTCTCGATGAATAAAACACCTTTTTCTTTAAAATGAATATTTTTCACAGCATTGTGAATAAGCGGTGCGTCTAAATGGCAAGCGCCAAAGGTGTTTATTTGGAAGGTATCAATTCCCAGACTTCTCAAATCTTTAGTATCAATGTCTGATTCGATATCGCCTTCTATAACATAAGGCTTTAAGCCTTTCATATTCTTAATTATTTGCTTTAAAGTAGTTGTTTTGCCAATCCCCGGAGCTCCCATCACGTTGATTGTGAATATCTGGTTTTCTGTCATATCCTCATTGATATGTTCTGCTATATGATCATTTTCCCCATGAATGTTTTCAAGAACATTCACTTTTAAGACATCATGCATCCCGCACCTCCATAAATTATATTATTGTTCAACTTCAATTGTATCGACGTAAAATTCTTTTCCTATTTCTGTAGGTAAGCCGTCGCCACCGCACTTTGGGCATTGGAAACTAAAAAGCACTCTTTCAAAATATTCTCCGCATGCTTCGCACTTTAATTTCGGCTTAACTCTCTGAATTTCTATCATCGCATTTTCGCACATTGTTCCTTCAGAAATTATATCAAAATACATCTGGATAGAATCTCCAATAAAACCTGAATAATCACCAACCACAAGCTTAACTTTCGTTACTCTTGAAGCTCCGGCTTCTTCTGCATGCTTCTCAGCTATTTTAATTATCTGTTGTGTGATTGGATATTCGTGCATTTTCTTCTCCATTATTAAAATCTTTTTTGTCTTTAGTTTTGCTTTCAGCAAAGGTTGCAATAATAACACCAATGGCGATTAGTATTCCACCTATATAAAAATTGCTTGTGAGTTTTTCTCCGAGGAGTAGCCAACCTAAAAAGCCACCTACTATTGGTTGTAGAAACAAGAATAATGATCCGGCTCCAGCGCTAATTAGCTCAAGTCCCTTATTCCATAGATAGAATCCTCCGGCCGTAGACAAAATCGCAATATATAAAACTCCTGGTACCAACAATGAATTGCCAAAAATAATCTCGTTACTTCTAAGCTCAATTAGCATAAATGGCGTTGTGATAATCAATGCAGTCAATATTCCATAAGTGGTTATTTCTAACGATGAATATTGTGCAGATGCCAACTTCACATATACTGATAGCAAGGCCCATGTAACTGCAGCTCCGACCAGAATAATTGTCCCAGCAAAATAGGATCCTCCCGTCTGATTCCAGCCAACTACTATAATAACTCCAGATGTAGCCGTAATCAATGATAAAACTTTTCGTAAAGTTATGCTTTCTCTTAAGACGAATTTCGCGAAAACAATAACAAACGCGGGGGTTGCTGATGTGATTAATGCTCCCATATGTGCATCTGCCATCTTTGTTCCCAGAAATTGAAGATATACTGAGCCAAAGTATCCTATAAAGCCAATCCAAACCAATAGCTTCCAGTTTCTTTTCATTTTAATTATTGGTCTTAATATACCGTTGCTACGCTTCATAGTATAAACTAAAATCCCATAAAGCAATATAAAAGCAATCAGATACCTCACCCACAGCAATGTCATGGGAGGGACTAATTCAAGAATATATTTACTAACTACATAAACTCCGCCCCAGAGACTTGCTGCTAGAGCAAGACAAATAGCTCCAATTACTTCTTTTTTCATATTTGC
>CAYRVM010000250.1:0-2435 GCA_964427575.1 uncultured Oscillospiraceae bacterium
TCGATAATCCATAAGTGTAGCGTTAGAAAAATGTATCCATTTGTAAAGATAAACTGTGCTGCTATCTCAGAACATTTGATGGAATCTGAGTTTTTTGGATATGAAAAAGGGTCTTTCACTGGTGCGAATCAGACTGGGAAAAAGGGGTATTTCGAGATCGCGGACAATGGAATAATTCTGTTAGATGAAGTTGGTGAGCTACCACTTGATATGCAAGCAAAGCTTCTGAGAGTTATACAAGATGGGGAATTTTACAAAGTCGGCGGCACAAAACCTATTAAATCTAATGTTAGGATTATATCGTCGACAAATAGGAACTTGGAGGAGCTTGTAGAAAACAAGCATTTTAGAAGAGATTTATATTATAGATTAAATGTTTTCCCAATACGCGTGCCTTCACTTTCGGAAAGAAAAAATGAAATCCCAAATCTTAGTTACTACTTTATTCAAAAGTATAATGATAAGTTTGGATTAAAAAAATCAATTAGCATTGAAGCGATAGAGTATTTAAAAGAATGTAGCTGGACGGGAAATATCAGAGAACTGGAAAATGTTATACAAAGACTCTTGATTACAACGAATGGTGACATTATAAGTGCTTATGATGCGATGAAGGAACTACATACGGATCTATTTACTAAATTGCCTGACACTAGCATTGCAGAGCTAAAAGAGCATGCACCTATCAATCTTGAAAAGATGGTAGAAAATTATGAAAGAGAAATAATTGAGTTTGCCTTTAGCAAATATGGTTCGTCAAGAAAAGCAGCCAAAGCTATTGGTATAAGCCAAACACAGATTATAAGGAAAAGAAGCAAATATAGCATATTTTAATGATTCGAAATCGGTTCGATAAATTTAAGCGATGCGCTCAATAAGGTTCGGAAATAGCAATAAAAGTATAAAGCTCTAGGTAGATTAATTTCTATTTAGAGCTTTTTATACTTTTGAAAATTAAATTTGAAGCGGATTTATGTGGAAATCATTGGTAATTAGGGATTGTGTTTTTCAATCAAATATTAGATGGCGAGAAATGCTCAATTTGGCATAGGAATTGCTTTAATAGACATAGGTAGAAAAATTGTCGAGCTCTAATTTTGAGTAGGACTTTTAAAGAGATTGAATAAACATAATGAATGCTTAAGGCATCAGAAAGGAATTTTAGATGGGGAAATATTATAATGAAATTGAAGCTTATAAAAATGTTTCTGAAGAACAATGGAATGACTGGAAATGGCAAGTAAGCAACAGAATTACAACTGTTGAAGAACTTCAAAAAGTTATCAATCTAACTGATAAAGAAAAAAGGGATGTTGAAGAAACTTTAAAGAAATTCCGACTTGGAATTACTCCATATTATGCAGCTTTAATGGACAAGAACGATCCTTCTTGCCCAGTTAGGATGCAAGCTGTGCCGGTTATCAATGAAACACACATTGGTGCTGCAGATATGCTTGATCCATTGCATGAGGATGAGGATTCACCTGCACCAGGACTTACACATAGGTATCCAGATAGAGTACTTCTATTGATAACAGATCAATGCGCAATGTATTGCAGACACTGTACAAGAAGAAGATTAGCTGGAGAAAAAGATGGCGCACGAAGCATGGATGAAATCAAACAGGCGATCGATTATATAAGAAGGACACCGCAGGTAAGAGACGTATTACTTTCAGGAGGAGATGCTTTCCTGATGTCAGATGAAGTATTAGAAAACATCATCAAGGAACTAAGAGCAATTCCACACGTTGAGATAATTAGAATCGGATCGAGAACACCGGTGGTTATGCCTCAGAGAATAACGGACGACCTTGTTAATATGCTAAAAAAATACCATCCAATTTGGATTAACACACATTTTAATCATGTAAAGGAAATGACACCTGAAGCCAAAGAAGCAGTTAGAAAATTGGCTGATGGCGGATTCCCACTTGGGAACCAGTCTGTTTTACTAAGGGGAGTAAACGACTGTGTACATGTAATGAGAGATTTGGTTCATACTCTTGTTAAGAACAGAATTAGACCATATTACATTTATCAATGTGACCTTTCATTAGGAATTGAACATTTTAGGACAAAAGTTTCAAAAGGGATTGAAATAATAGAAGGACTCAGAGGTCATACCTCAGGATTTGCAGTACCAACGTTCGTAGTAGATGCACCAGGTGGTGGCGGAAAGATTCCAGTAATGCCAAATTATTACTTGTCTCAATCACCTGAAAAAGTAATATTGAGAAATTTTGAAGGTGTAATTACTACTTATACAGAACCAGAAGTTCCAGAACATAAATGCAAATGTGATGTTTGTACCGGCAAGAAGGAATATCATTATGAGGGCGTTGAAGGTCTTATCCAAGGAGAAAGACTATCTCTTGAACCTCAAGATTTATTAAGACATCATAGACCTAGATAATATATTTATTTGATTGTAT
>CAYRVM010000251.1:0-2432 GCA_964427575.1 uncultured Oscillospiraceae bacterium
GCTAAGAATCCAATAATTTTAGATCGATTTAATAAAGTCGTAAAAGCCAGATTAGAAAGCGACAAAGTTGCAACACAAAATTATTCAACTCGACCATATCGTTTCGTAGAAATTAGAAGGCAGGGGGAACCTTCAATAATTGTTCCAACCACATCTTCCGAATTGAGAAAGTATATTCCCATAGGATTTGTTGGAAAAGAAGACGTTGTGACAGCCCCAAACCAGGCTATATACAATCCTCCTCTTTATATTTTTGCTGTAATCTCAAGCTATATGCATATGACTTGGGTAAGAGCAGTTGCTGGTCGCTTAGAATCAAGAATTCGTTATTCATCCGTCCTCTGCTACAACACCTTCCCTTTTCCAAAAATTTCAGATTCTCAAAAAGAAAATCTTGAAACTCATGTAATGAAAGTTTTAGCTGAACGAGAAAAAAATTCAGAGAAAACAATGTCGGAGCTCTACGACTCTGATGAAATGCCAGAAGATTTGAAAGAAGCTCATAATGAACTAGATTTAGCTATCGAGCGTTGCTATCGTGCTAAGCCTTTCACTTCAGACGAGGAACGATTAGAGTACCTATTTAAGTTGTATGAAGAAATGATACGGAACGAAAAGAGCTAATAATGCCAAATATTGTCGATGTTACATATGAGCAAACAGGTCAAAGCAAAAGTACTAATCAGTTTGGTATGCGTGAAATGCAAGAGAAAGCTTTCGAAGCGAGGAATGCTCAATATCTCCTTTTAAAAGCACCGCCAGCATCAGGAAAATCCAGAGCCCTGATGTTCTTGGCACTCGATAAACTTTATAACCAAGGCATAAAGAAAGTAATTGTTGCTGTTCCAGAAAGATCTATTGGCGGTTCTTTCAGCAGCAACAATCTGACGCAGCATGGCTTCTTTGCTGACTGGGTGGTTGAGCCTGAGAATAATCTCTGTACATCAATTGGCAGTGACAAAGGCAAAGTAAATACATTTGTTCGATTCATGAATAGCAACGAGAGGGTTTTAGTATGTACGCATGCAACACTAAGATTTGCATTCGAAGCTCTCGAAGATGCTATGTTTAACGATTGCTTGTTGGCAATTGATGAATTCCATCATGTTTCAGCAGATCTAGATAGCCGATTAGGTGAAATGCTTCGTTCTGTTATGAATCATTCAAGCGTTCACATTATCGCAATGACAGGCTCATACTTCAGGGGTGATAGCGTTCCAATCTTATTGGCAGAAGATGAATCAAAATTTACCAAAGTTACATACAACTACTATCAACAACTTAATGGATATGACTATTTAAAGTCTTTGGGAATTGGCTACCACTTCTATCAAGGTAAATATACAAGTGCAATTCATGAAGTATTAGATACCAACAAAAAAACTATTCTTCATATTCCAAGTGTGCAATCTGCTGAAGCTCTCAAAGACAAATACAATGAAGTAAATTCAATTATTGATTCTGTTGGAGAAATTATTTCTCAAGATCCCTTTACAGGCGTGATAACCGTCAAAAGGCATGGTGACGGAAGGTTGTTGAAAGTTGCTGATCTAGTTCACGATGAGCCTAAAGAACGAGAAAAGATTGTTAGTTACCTGAGAAATATTAAATCTGTTGATGATATGGATTTAATTATTGCTTTGGGGATGGCTAAAGAAGGTTTTGATTGGGAATATTGCGAACATGCTCTCACAATTGGCTATCGTGGTTCATTAACTGAAATTATTCAGATTATTGGCAGATGTACTCGGGACAGCGCTAATAAAACTCATGCCCAGTTTACTAATCTTATCGCTCAGCCCGATGCATCTGATGATCTGGTCAAAGTTTCTGTTAATAATATGCTAAAAGCTATTACTTGTTCGTTGCTAATGGAACAAGTTCTAGCGCCCAATTTTAAATTTAAAACAAAATTTAATGAAGATGATATTAGCTCTGCAGGGGAAATAAAAATTAACGGCTTCAAAGAGCCTAGTACCCAGCGTGTGAAAGATATTATCGAATCAGATCTTAATGATTTAAAAGCACTCATCCTGCAAGACGATCAAATCATTAAAGCGCTACCTGGAAACATTGACCCGGAAGTGTTGAATAAAGTGATGATTCCCAAAATTATTAAGCTGAAATATCCAGACCTTAATTCCGAAGAATTAGAAGAGGTGCGTCAGCATGTAGTGATAGATTCAGTTATTAAGAATGGCGAAATTAAAGAGGAAGGCGATAAGCGATTTGTAAGGATGGCAGGACAATTTATTAATATTGATGACCTTCATATCGACCTGATCGACTCTATCAACCCATTTCAAGGTGCTTTTGAAATTCTCTCAAAGTCAGTGACAACTAAAGTTTTAAGACTTATTCAGGAGACAATCCAAGCTACTAGAATCCAAATGACAGATGAGGAAGCAATATTGCTATGGGGGAAAATTAAA
>CAYRVM010000252.1:0-1085 GCA_964427575.1 uncultured Oscillospiraceae bacterium
ATAAACCCTTTCTTCTCGATTACTGGATGACCTGGTTCGTTGCAACTTATCGTTGTAGCGTATTTTCAGAGCCAAATCACTATTGTATGGTTCTCAAAGGTAAACAGGGAAGTTATAAAACAACTATCATTGGTCAAATCATCCCAAATACTCTGAGAGATTACTATTGCTTAACTCAGATTAATCCGAGGGATAAAGATTCAAAAATAGAAGTTTCCACAAATTTCATTATTAACCTGGATGAACTAGATGAATCAACCCGGGAAGAAATTGGACATCTTAAATCACTTATCACTTCGAAAAACATTACAGTTCGAAAACCATACGGAAGATTCAGCAAGAATTATCCAAGAAGAGCATCTTTTATTGGCTCTGTGAACAAAGAGATATTTTTATTTGATAGTACAGGATCACGAAGGTTTCTGATAATTGAACTGGAAGATAACATAGATATGAGTATTGAATTTGATATTGATCAGTTATGGGCTCAAGTTAAATTTTTATCAGACGCAGGATATTCTTCGTTTTATGCAGGAGAGCAAATGGAAAAGATTCAAGAGCTGAATGAAGCTTATCAATTCCATTCTCAGGAAGAAGAACTGCTTCTGAAATACTTTGAACCTGCAATTCCAAATAGTTCAGGTGCTAAAATGCTAACTGCAACTGAAATAATGATAAAATTAAAAGACAAGGAAATTAATACAAAACTTTCTGCTATTCCTGTCGGCAAAGCTCTGGTAAAATGCGGATTTCCAAAAACGAAAGGCAGAATTCAGGGTAAAACAAATCTGCAGTATTATTGGATTCAAGCTAAAGATGATAATTCGTATTTTGGGTAGGTTGGGCAGGTAAGCAATGATAGCTAAGTCCTTTAAAATCAAGCATGGGTAGGTTGGGTAGGTAGATTTGTTAAATTCTTCTTTTTTTTTATGTTTATTAGGAAGACGTTTGTTGATTCCTAAAAAAAAAAGAAAAAGTTGAAATGTTGAAATTCTACCTACCCACCTTCCCATTTTAAAAAAATGGATTGGAAGTTTTTAAAATGTAAAGATAAAAATTTGCGAAGTTAGTATTTACTAACTTGA
>CAYRVM010000252.1:1095-2427 GCA_964427575.1 uncultured Oscillospiraceae bacterium
TTATATTGCAATGATATAGGTTTGGGTAGGTAGTATTAAAGAAGTTCAAAATAACCTGCCCACTATCTAATTATCCTGCCCGGATTCTTAAAATTTGAAAATTTTAAGGAGATAAAATGTTAAATAGGGAATTGTACCTGAAGAATTTGTTGGATAACAGGAATCGAATTTTTGGTAATGAAGAAATTCCGAAAATTGATATCAAAATTGCAGAAACTGAAATTCCAAAATTTGAAAATCTAAATGTAAATACTGATACAAAACATCCTTTTTTCTTAGAAGCTATTTCTGAAAAAGAAGATAAATCTTCAACTGATCCTATGAAGAATTACGATTATTTTTTACCTGAAATTCAAGAGAATCCAACTGACATGATTTTCTCAAATTATAACAAATTCGATCAGGAAGAGATTAAATACTGGAAGGATCTTTATTGTTGGCAACCGGAGCTTATTGAGATAGTAGTGGTTGATAGGATGCTAGTTGTTGCCAATCTTGAGAAGAATCCTGTGAATACAACCAAATGCCTTAATAGGCTCTTTAAGGCAAAATATGCTCGTTATGTTGAGAATCCCTATTATGACCGTCATGCTTATACGTTTAACTTCTATGATCACAACTATGAAGAATAACGAATTAATGAAGAAATTTGCTCATGTTAGGACCTATTAGTCTCATTATAATGCAATGCCTTGACATAATCAGATAAAATATTTCCAATATACGAATCTTTAACTTATTGATTTGTTTAAGCAAAAAGTACCAGACAAGACCGATCCCATTATTATAAGTCGTAAAATTATGATATTGTGTGTGATATATGAGCATATTAAACAAATTATTATCTATTTGTAGTAATACATTGTTTTATAACTAATTAGCTTATATTAATTGACATTTTTCCAACTTATTCGCTTATCTTCCATCGTCCCCGATCTCCTTTTGAATCATCCCGGCGAAAAGATATACGTTCCTCGGTTAAAATATATAAGACCTTAAGTGAAAAGATTCTTAAAAGATCGAGTAAAATGTGCCTCTTATCGTGAGTTAGTATCCCTCTCAGATGAGCTAAATGTGTCAATTGAGTACCTTTATGTACTGATTAAAGAGATGTATCGGCATAAAAACAGACCTTATCACGTTGATCTATATAAGGAAAATAGACTAACTCTTGATAATTTGTTTAATTCTATCGAAAAATTGGATAATGTGTAACATATATGAGCCTATTTGAGTGATTATAGCGTTATTCTCGTATCTTCTTGCTTTATAACGGTTTATCTACATCTTGTTGCTCGCATCTCAACTTGTGTCCCCCCTATCTCATTGCTA